>JAWVYF010000005.1:0-30906 GCA_033722845.1 Anderseniella sp.
ATCGTCGCCCATATGATGCGCATGACGCGGGCCGCCATCATCAACCTGCTGGCCAGCCCTTACATCGAAATGGCGCGCCTGAAAGGCGTGTCGGCCGCCAAGGTCATCCTCAAGCACGCGCTGCCCAACGCCTGGGCCCCGATCGTCAACGTGATCGCCTTCAACCTGGCCTATCTCGTTGTGGGTGTGGTGGTGGTCGAGGTGGTGTTCACCTACCCCGGTGCCGGACAGCTGATGGTTGATGCGGTGAGCACGCGCGACATTCCGGTGGTCCAGGCGTGCGCGTTGATCTTTGCCGCGACCTACATCCTGCTCAACCTGTTTGCAGACATCGTTTCCATCGTCACCAACCCGAGGCTGTTGCACCCCAGATGAGCGGCGACGACCAGACATATTCGGCTGCAGCGGAAGTTGCCCAGGTCGCCACCCGGCGCACCTGGTCCCAGAACGCCTGGCGCACCCTCAAGAAGGCCCCGCTGACCGCATGGTTCGGGCTGGTGGTGATAACCGGATATGTGATTGCTGCGGTATTCGCGCCGCTTCTGGCGCCCTATGGCGAAAGCCAGATCGTGTCTGACATTCCCAATGCACCCTGGAGTGCTGAGTACGTGTTTGGCACCGACCAGCTTGGCCGCGATGTACTCTCGCGCCTGATCTATGGCGCGCGCAATACCATCGGCATTGCGGTTGCCACCACGTTCCTGTCGTTCCTGATCGGTGGCACGCTGGGCGTGGCAGCCGCGCTCAACCGCTCATGGCTGGACCAGTTTCTCAGCCGTGGTGTTGACGTCCTCATGTCGATCCCGAGCCTCATTTTCGCGCTCATGCTGCTTGCCATCTTTGGCTCCAGCGTCACCAACCTGATCATCATCATCGCCATCCTGGATTCGACCCGTGTGTTCCGGCTGGCGCGTGCGGTGTCGCTCAACGTGGTGGTGATGGACTATGTGGAAGCCTCGCGCCTGCGTGGTGAATCGCTCGCCTGGGTCATGCGCCGTGATGTGTTGCCCAATATCCTGCCGCCGCTGGTGGCCGAGTTCGGCCTGCGCTTCTGCTTCGTTTTCCTGACTATTGCCTCGCTGTCGTTCCTTGGCGTGGGCATCCAGCCGCCCACCGCCGACTGGGGTTCGATGGTGCGCGACGGGGCGTCGTTCATCTCCTACACCCAGTGGAACTGCGAGCTGCCGTTGTGCGGGCTGGACGTGGCGCTCATTCCGCTCTTGCCGGCTGGCGCGATCGCGTTGCTCACTGTTGCAGTGAACTTTGTGGTCGACTGGTTCCTGCACAAGACCAGCGGGCTGCGCGATGAGAAGTGAGGCGGTTGCACACCCCGGCTTCTGGCGTACCGTTTCCTGGGGCGGGTTCTACGGGTTCATTCTTGCTGCCTGGGCCGGCATCTTCCTGATGTCTGCGAGCCTGCCCGGTGGGCTGCTCGCCAATGTCCAGCAGCCGGGTTTCTGGGCAGCCATCTGTACAGCGGCGTCCGAGGCCAATCCGCTCGCTCTGTTCGCCATGTGGGCCTTGATGACGGCCGCCATGATGGCGCCCACGCTGGTGCCCGCGCTGGCCACCTGGGACGACCTGAGTGAGACAGGCGCTGCCAGTTCTGGCGGCTTCGCAGCGCTGACCGGCGGTTACATTGCTGTCTGGCTGGCCTTTTCCGCAGCCGGTGCGGCTGCTCAAGGATGGCTGTCGTCTCTGGGTCTGGTCGACACGGCAGGCGCCAGCGCTTCCGCCTGGCTGACCGCTGCCCTGCTGCTGGCTGCAGGCGCCTACCAGTTCTCCAGCCTCAAGGAAGCCTGCCTCAGCCAGTGCCGCCGCCCGCTGATGTTCTTCATGCAGCACTGGAAGCCGGGATTGCCCGCCGCATTCTCGATGGGGCTGCGGCTTGGCGTCGTGTGCATGGCCTGCTGCTGGGCGTTGATGGCACTGGGCTTTGTGGGCGGCACCATGAACCTTGTCTGGATGGGGGCGGCAACCGCCTTCATGGTGCTTGAGAAATTACCCGACATTGGCCGCTGGCTTACCCGGCCGGCGGGTGTACTGCTGATTGCAGCCGGCTTGTTCGTGCTGCTTCGTTCAACCGTTTTGTTCTGACAGGAGTGTTCTAAATGGCAGATGTGCCGGAGTGGAAAATCAAGGGGGAGCTTATCCTCAACTGCAACTGCACGGTGTTCTGCCCGTGCGTGGTCAGCCTCGGCAAGCATGCGCCCACCGAAGGCTATTGCCAGGCATGGCTCGGTGTGCGCATCGACGAAGGCCACTATGACGGCGAAGACCTGTCCGGTCTCAACATCGGCATGTTGATGGATATTCCCGGCAATATGGGCCGCGGCAACTGGAAGGCGGCTGCCTTCTTTGACGAGCGTGCCAGCGAAAAGGCCTATGAGGGGCTGGAGAAGATCTTCTCCGGCCAGGTGCGCGGCACCACAGGCCTGTTCTCCATGCTGGTCGGCGAGTTCCTCGGTGCCGAGCGTGCGCCGGTCACCTTCGAGACCGAAGGCAAGAAGCGCCGCCTGATGGTCGGCAAGAAGATCCAGGGTGAGGTCGAGCCGATCTCCGGCAATGACCCGAACACCGACGTGGTGGTGTCCAACACCGGTTACTGGATGGGCCCGGACATTACGATCGCCCAGGCCAACAAGGGCCGCGTGCGCAGCCACGGCCGCGTCTGGGACTTCGATGGCCGCTCGGCTGAAATCTGCCAGATCGACTGGCACGGGCCGAACTAGGGCCAGACGATCAGTCAGGGAGGCAGAACCGGCCATGGCAAGAAAACCGGACAGCTCACGCGTCAAGGGCGACCTGTTGCTGGACATGCGCGATGTGCGCATTGAAGGCTACTCCGATGACAAGTGGCATCCGATCATCAAGGGCGTCGACCTGAAGCTTCACCGCGGTGAGGTGATGGGCCTGATCGGTGAATCCGGTGCCGGCAAGTCAACGCTCGGCAAGGCGGCCATGGGGTATGTACAGCCCGGATGCCGCTTTACCGGCGGCACGGTGATGTTCGACGGTGATGACCTGACCCGGATGAGCGAGAGCCAGCGCCGCCGGTTGCGCGGCTCGCGCATCACCTATGTGGCACAAAGTGCAGCTGCCTCGTTCAACCCGGCCCACCGGCTGATCGACCAGTGTGTCGAGGCGACTGTTGCGCATGGCCTCGCCGCCGAAGACGCCGCCAAGGCAGACGCGCGCGAGCTGTTCCGCTCGCTACAGCTGCCCGATCCGGACAATATCGGCCAGCGCTATCCGCACCAGGTATCAGGTGGCCAGCTGCAGCGCGCCATGACCGCCATGGCCATGTCGTCCCGGCCGGACCTGATCATCTTCGACGAGCCGACGACGGCACTGGACGTGACCACCCAGGTGGAAGTGCTGGCCGCCATGCGCGACATCGTCCAGCGCTTCAATACCGCTGCAATCTACATCACCCATGACCTCGCGGTGGTTGCCCAGATGGCGGATGTCATCAAGGTGTTGCGCTATGGCGAGACGATCGAGGATGCCCCGGCGCGCAAGATGCTGAAGGCGCCCGAACAGCCCTACACCAAGTCTTTGTGGGCCGTGCGCTCGCTGGAAAAGCCGGAAGAGCTGAGCGACGACATCATCCTGCGCGTCAACGGGGTCGATGCCAGCTATGGCGGGTCGGTCAAGGTCTTGCACGATGTGACCATCGACGTGCCGCGCGGTTCCACCGTGGCAGTTGTCGGTGAGTCGGGGTCCGGCAAGTCCACCACGGCGCGCGTCATCACCGGGTTGTTGCCGCCTCAGCAAGGCAATGTCCTGTTCAACGATGCGCCACTGCCACTGGCGCTGAAGGACCGCAGCAAGGATCAGTTGCGCCGCATCCAGATGATCTACCAGATGGCTGATACGGCGATGAACCCCAAGCATACGGTGCGCGACATCATCGGCCGTCCGCTGGAATTCTATCTGGGCCTGAGCGGCAAGGCGCTGGACCAGCGCATTTCCGAACTGCTCAAGATGATCGAGCTGGACGACAGCTTCATGGAGCGTCTGCCGGGCGAGCTTTCCGGGGGCCAGAAGCAGCGTATCTGCATTGCCCGTGCGCTGGCGGCCGAGCCCGAGCTGATCATTTGCGACGAGGTGACCTCTGCGCTCGACCAGATCGTTCAGGAAGGCATTTTGAAGCTGCTGCTGCGCCTGCAGAAGGAATTCAATATCACCTACCTGTTCATCACCCACGATATCGCCACCGTGAAGGCAATCTCGGACCAGATCGTGGTCATGTTGCAGGGCAGGGTCGTCGAGCAGGGCATGAAGAGCGAAATTCTCTCGCCGCCGCATCCGGACTATACCCAGCTGCTTTTGTCGTCGGTGCCGGAAATGGACCCTGACTGGCTCACCAACCTGCTCGATGAACGCGAGCAGCAAGGCGGGATGACCGCATCCGGCAACTAGATCAGGCTGCAGATCGTCTGCTGTGGCGTGAGCGCAAGCTGCTTTCGCGGTGTCTCCACCAAGATGCGGCAACGTGGAACTTTCAATCTGCTGCCGGGTTGAACACTTTCTGCATCTGTCCTGTAACCGATCCAGTGAATGCCCATGAGCGATGCCCCCATCATTGTCTGGTTCACCCATGACCTGCGCCTGAGCGATCACGCCGCCCTCACCAAGGCAGCTGATACGGGCCGGCCGCTGCTGCCGGTTTACGTGCTCGACGATGACGCGCCCGGCGACTGGCCAATGGGCGGTGCATCCCGCTGGTGGCTGGAGCAGTCTCTGCAATCGCTGGCTTCCGGCATCAAGGATAAGGGCGGGCGGCTGCTGCTTCGCCGCGGCAAGACGCTGGACGTCCTCCAAGAGCTCGCGGAAGAGACCGCTGCACATGGCATCTATTTCTCGCGAAACTATGCACCCTGGTCAGCCGAGCTGGAAAAACAGCTGGCCGGGTGGTGCGGAAACAACGGGATCGAGTGCAAACGCTTCGCCGGCTACCTGTTGTTCGACCCTGACGAAATCCGCACCGGCAGTGACACGCCCTACAAAGTCTACACGCCGTTTTCAAAAGCCTGCTTCAGCAAGGCGCCGACCCGCGAGCCGCGAGTTGTTCCCGACGGCATGAACTTCTGGCTGGGCGGCATAAGAAGCGATGATCTCGGCGATTGGCAGCTCTATGATGGCAAGCCCGACTGGGCCAGTGCGTTTGCTGATCGCTGGACACCGGGCGAGCGGGGTGCACACGACAAGCTTGACCGCTTCATTTCCGATGCGGCTCAGGATTATGACGACGCCCGCAACCGGCCAGACATGTTTGGCACGTCGCGGCTGTCCCCGCATCTGCACTTCGGCGAAATCTCGCCATTGCAGTGCTGGTACGCCATGCGCCACGCGATGGACGATGGCCGCCGCAACATCGACAAGGGCGGTGAGACATTTCTCAAGGAAATCCTCTGGCGCGAGTTTTCCTATCATCTCGTCTGCAATTTCGAGAACTTCATGACCGAGCCGTTCAACGAGAAGTTTGCAGACTTCCCCTGGGCGGATGACGAGGCCGGCTTGAAGGCATGGCAGAAAGGCCAGACCGGATACCCCATCGTCGATGCCGGCATGCGCGAGCTGTGGTCTACCGGCTGGATGCACAACCGGGTGCGCATGATCGTCGGCTCGTTTCTGGTCAAGAACTTGTTGATCCCCTGGCAGAAGGGCGAGGAGTGGTTCTGGGATTGCCTGGTCGACGCCGACATCGGGGCGAATTCGGCGAGCTGGCAGTGGATTGCCGGATGTGGGGCCGATGCTGCGCCCTATTTCCGCATCTTCAATCCCGTGCTGCAGGGCGAACGCTATGACCCCGACGGTGAGTATGTGCGCCGCTGGGTGCCGGAGCTGAAGGACATGCCGAAGAAGTTCGTCCACAAGCCGTGGGAAGCGCCGTCCAACGTGCTGGCAAGGGCGGGCGTCAAGCTGGGTGAAACCTATCCCAAGCCATTGATGGACCACTCCAAGGCACGGGACCGGGCGCTCGCCGCCTACCAGAAGATCAAGTAGGCCTCACACCGGCCCACCTGGTGGGCGTTTTCTGAAACGGCTGTCCAGAAAATCGACGAAGGCTATGGTCTTGGCCGGCCGGTGCTTGTCGGCAGGATAGACGGCGTGCAGCGCAACTGGCGGCGGCTCGAAACCTTCCAGCACCGGCACAAGCTCTGCTGCGGCCAGTTGATCGGCGACTGTATATGCGGGCAGTAGCGTAATGCCCCGGCCTGCCAGGCAGGCGGTTTTCAAAACATCGCCATTGCCGGAATACAGCACAGGGTTCACCGGCAGACGTCCATTGCTGCCCGCGCCGCGCACCGGCCAACTGAGGCTCGTGCCGGGCGATCCATGGTGCAGCAGTGCATGGCCGCTGAGGTCATCAGGTGTGCGCGGCCGGCCGTGGGTGTCGAGATAGGCAGGGCTCGCACACATCAGCCGCCGGATCGGGCATATCTTTCGCGACACCAGACTGGATGGTCCCAGTTCACCAACGTGCAGGGCAACGTCGTACCCTTCTTCCAGCGGATCCACGAACCGGTCGGTGAGAACCAGCGAAACGGCAAGTTGCGGATGCAGCGCCATGAAATCACTTACCGCGGGCGCAACCTCGCTGACCCCAAACGCAGTCGGTGCGTGGACCTGCAGCAAGCCGGTCAGCGCGCCTGTCCGGCTGCCCGCCGCTGCTTCTGCTTCTTCGAGCTGGGCGACCAGTGCGCGCGCACGCTCCACGAACACCTGGCCAGGTTCGGTCAGCGCCATGGTCCGGGTGGTGCGTTCGAGCAACTGGGTGCCGAGGCGATCTTCCAGCGCGCCGACCAGCCGCGAGACCTGGACCCTCGAAACGCCCAGCTTGCGGCCGGCGGCCGCAAACCCGCCTTCATCGACGGCGGTGACGAATGCCTTCATGCTATCGAATCGATCCATGCCTCATTGTAACACCTGTGGTGACAATTGAACGTTTGTGCATGAAGTGCCGCAGCGGCGGTTTGCGTTCTCGACCTTGGCCGCATTCTGGGGTTGGATACGGGGCAACCGCAATCAATCAACAAGAGGCAAGCATGGCGCAAATTGATCTGGCCGGACAGGTGGCTGTGGTGACCGGAGGTGCGCAGGGTATCGGGCTTGCCGTGGCCCGCGAACTGGCCGCTTGCGGCGCGGCCGTCTCGCTGTGGGACATTGACGGTTCCCTGGCCGAAGCAGCCGCCAGCAGCCTCGATGCCGAGGCGATGGGGTTTGCAGCCGACGTCACCAGCGCGGGCTCAATAGGTGAGGCACTGAACGCCACCGGGAAAAACCTTGGTCCGGTATCCATTCTGGTAAACTCGGCCGGCATTGCAGGGCCGAACGCACCCGTCGCCGACTATGACGAGGATGACTGGCGCAAGGTCATCGATATCAATCTCAACGGAACCTTCCTGGTCAACAAGGCGTTGGTGCCGGGAATGATCGAGCGTGGCTATGGCCGCATCTGCAACATCGCCTCCATCGCAGGCAAGGAAGGCAATCCCAATGCCTCTGCCTACTCGGCGTCAAAGGCAGGCGTGATCGCGTTGACCAAGTCGCTCGGCAAGGAACTGGCAGGGCACGACATTGCGGTCAATTGCGTCACGCCCGCTGCCGCGAAGACCCGGATTTTCGATCAGATGAGCCAGGAGCACATCGACTACATGCTATCCAAAATTCCGCGCAACCGGTTCCTCAAGGTGGAAGAGGCAGCCAGCATGATTGCGTGGATCGTATCGCGCGAGAACGGCTTCACCACTGGCGCCGTATTCGACCTGTCCGGTGGCCGCGCAACATACTGACCCCAACGATCAAGCACGGGAGATTTTTCATATGCCTGACAAGCTGAACATCATGGCCATTTCCGGCAGCCTTCGCGGTCGCTCATACAACACCATGACGCTCGAAGCACTTGCCAGCCTGGCATCCGGCTCGATGTCATTCCAGTATGCAACGCCGAAAGGGATTCCCGTCTATGACGGAGATGATGAGGCTGACAACGGCATTCCGCAGATTGTGCTGGATCTGGCTGACCGCATCAGGGCGGCCGATGGCGTCATCATTGCCACGCCTGAATACAATTTCTCGATCCCCGGAGGCCTGAAGAACGCAACTGACTGGATCAGCCGCATCAAGGGGCATCCCTTCAGGCACAAGCGGGTCGGCATTGTCGGTGCCGCCCAGAGTCCGGTCGGAACAGCTCGCGCGCAATATCACCTGCGCCAGAACCTGGTCGCGCTGGAAGCCCAGACGATGACCAGGCCCGAATTGTTCGTCAGCCTCGCCCAGACCAAGTTCGATGACAGCGGAAAGCTGACAGACGATGACAGTGTTGCCTTCTTCAAGAAGTGGCTTGAGGCGTATGAAGAGTGGGTGCGCCGGGGCTGAATACCGGACGGCAGCCTCACGAAAATCACCTGGAAAAAACAGGTGTGCCCGCCCATACGTTTCGTTGAGAGACGTACGGGCGGGCATGGTTCGCGCTGCTCGGGACGGCGACAGGAGCCACGCGACCATATCGTTCGGGCAACCCGGGAAGCGCGTGAGGCGCAGCCCAATACGGCCCGGAAGGGTCTCTTTCATGCGGGGAGGCGGACGACGCCGCACTCACCGATACGTTCATTCATGTCTGGCAGACCCCTCTGCTGTCATGAATGATGCTTGCGGTTATGGACCACAGATGGGCCAAACCTAGGCAATTGTGGGGCCAAGGCTGTGGTGCCGGCCCGGCTGGTCTTTGCCAAACGCAGACAATTGACATAAGGGCTGGACATGAACGCTTCAAAATCTGAATATCTGTAAAAAAGGACCGGAGCGAGATTTCAGAACCTGTAGCAGAACAGGATGTGTCTCGAAAACTTCGGCGTATGCAGGTTTGCGGCAGGGGGATTTTCCTTTGATTGTCCGCGGTTCTGCCGAGGGAGCGGAATAAATGGGCTATCGAATTGTCCTGGCGGATGATCATCCGTTGTTTCGTGATGCATTGCGGCTGACGCTGCAGGATGCATTGGGCGATGTGTCATTTGATGAAGCGGGTTCGCTGAACGAGGTCGTGGAACTTCTGGCCTCTGCAGATGATGTTGATCTGGTGTTGCTCGATCTCAAGATGCCGGGTGTGCAGGGGTTTTCCGGCCTTGCACTGGTGCGTGCGCAGTTTCCGCTGATCCCCGTGGTGGTGGTCTCCGGCAGCGAGGACTCCTCGGTCATCGTGCGGGCATTGTCACTTGGAGCAGCCGGCTTCATTCCAAAGTCGACGCCGGTTCCGGCAATGCATACAGCCGTATCGGCGGTGCTGGAGGGGGGTGAATGGATACCCGAAGGCATCGATCCCGAGGCAACAGTGGACCGCGAAGCTGACGAGATCGCCCGGCGAATGTCCACCCTCACACCGCAGCAGATGCGTGTGCTCATGATGTTGCGCGAAGGTCTGCTCAACAAGCAGATCGCCTATGAGCTGTCCGTCTCGGAAGCCACCATCAAGGCGCATGTGTCCGCCATCCTGCAAAAACTGAAAGTCGAAAGCCGGACGCAGGCGGTCATTGCTGCATCACGGCTTGACGGAGATCAGGCCGACGAAGGCACTGGCGAGTATGCTGTCTGAGTTGACTACTCGGCCGCTTGAGCCGGATGTCTGGCAGTCGCAAGAACGTTGCGCAGGATAGCGGGCCGCACAGGCTTTCGCATGTACACCACTCCGGCGGCTTCCGCTGCTTGCTGAACCTCTTCCGATCGTTCCGCGGTAATCAGCGCCGCCGGGAACCTGGCACCGGCCAGCGTACGCAATTCCTCGATCAGCTGAAGTCCGTTTTCTTCATTCAGGTGGAAGTCCATCAGCACCATGTCATAAGGCCAGTCCTTCAGGCCGGATGCAGAAGCAGCCTGGCGGGCCGCATCTGCGCTGGAGGCGCTGTCCACCTTGCATCCCCAACCCTCGAGCAATCGCCGCATGCCCTCGATGATGGCCGGTTCGTTGTCGACCACCAGCACCGACAAACCATTCAGTTTGCCTGAACTGGTGATTGCAGTCGCAGGCCGCACCTGAATTGGCAAGGTCTGGCTTCTGGCCAACGGAAGCTCGAGCTGGAAAAGACATCCCTTGCCCGATGCCGACGTCAGTTTCAGCGGGTGTTCCAGCACCCTTGCCATGCGTTCCACGATCGACAGTCCGAGGCCCAGGCCGCTGACCGAGGTGTCCTTGTGGTCAAGTCTTTCGAACTCGCGATAGATCAGCGACTGCTTGTTCGCAGGAATGCCCGGGCCAGTGTCGTAGACCTCCACGATCACCTTGCCATTGCGCCGCCGGCATCCCATCAGCACCTTTCCAGTGGGCGTATACTTGATGGCATTGGAGAGCAGGTTCTGAAGAATGCGCCGCAGCAACCGCCGGTCCGACATCACCACCTGTGATGAGGGCATGATGGTCAGCTCCAGGCCCTTGTCTTCGGCGGCAAGGCTGAACTCGGTCCGCAGTTGCCCCAGCAATTCGCCTATGGCCACCCGCGTGATATCCGGATTGATGGCGCCTGCATCAAGCTTCGAAATGTCGAGCAGCGCTGACAGGATCTCCTCGACGGCCTCCAGCGACTGGTCGACATTGCGAACCAGTTCTCCATCCGAAGTCTGCTCGGTCCGGTCAATCAGGGACGAGGTGAACAGCCGCGCAGCATTGAGAGGCTGCAGGATGTCGTGTGAGGCAGCAGCGATGAACCGGGTCTTGCCAATATTGGCCTCGACGGCTCTGGCACGTGCGTCTTCGAGCTGGCTGTTGAGGGTCGTAAGTGCCTGTGTGCGTTCAAGCACCCTGCGCTCCAGCGCCTGTGCCGCCAGGGCGCGCTCGGTAATGTCGGTAAAGGTGAGCACACGGCCATCGTCCGGCATGGCGTTGCTGCGTACCTCGATTACTGCCGATCCATCTGGCCGGGTGATCTGGAACGGATCGGTTTGCATGGCCATCAGGCGCAACACCTGGGTATGGGCATCTGCCAGTGCGCGCCCGTCATACTCGAAGCTTTCGTGCAATTCCGCCAGAACATCGTTCAGCGGCACGCCCACCTTGCCCAGGCCGGGCGGCAGGGACAAAAGCTTGCGGAACTGGGTGTTCCAGCACACCAGGGCCAGGTCGTGATCGAACACCGCAATGCCCTGCTCGACGTGGTCAATGGCCGACTGCAGCAGGTCCCGGTTGTAGACAATGGCGTCCGAGGCATCATCCAGCAGTCGCATGGCACCGCGCGAATGTTCTTCGCTTCGCTGCAGCAGCAGTGCCATAACCACCCGTGCCGACGCCGTGCCGATGGCACTTGCCAGCAGCCGCTCGGCAAACCTGAGTGTTTCGCTGTCTGCCAGCGCGCGCAGGTTCGGTACGCCACCCTGGCTTGCATGAAACTCGTCAAATGACCGTTTGGCCCTTGCCTTGCCGAGATAGCGCTCGACGGTGGTGTGCAACTGGCGAACCGTCACCGTGCCGCCGCGTGGCCGGTTGGTTGTTGCCGTGCTGGCATGATTGCTGACCACGAAGGCCTGAGCCTGCATGCGCTCCAGTGGGTCGCTGGTGGTCATTAGCGACACCACTGCATAGACCAATGCATTGACCGCTAGTGACCAGACGACACCATGGGTAAGCGGGTCCATGTCACTGCCAAACAGGGATCGTGGCCGAAGCCAATCAATGCCGCCGGGGCCTTGCGTGAGTATGGTTTGCGAAACGAAGCCGGCATCGGCAAACAGCGGCACCAACAGGGTGTAGGCCCAGATCGCGAATCCGGCCAGTAGCCCGGCCATCGCGCCTTTCGCATTGCCACGGCTCCACAGAAGTCCAAAAAAGAAGGCTGGAGCAAACTGGGCAATGGCGGCAAATGACACCAGCCCGGTCTGGGCCAGTGCGGCGCTGTTGCCGATCATCAGGTAGTAGAGGTACGCCAGCACCACAACAACGCCGATCGCTGCACGCCGGATCTGCAGGATGCGGCCGGTAAAGTCCTCCTGCCACATGGAGCGGTTGTCGGACCTGAGCAGCAGCGGCAGCACGATCGAGTTGCACACCATGATCGAAAGCGCGACCGTCTCGACGATCACCATGGCGGTGGCTGCCGACAATCCGCCGATAAAGGCGATCATTGCCAAAAAGCTGTCACCCTGTGCTACCGGCAAAGCCAGCACAAAGGTGTCCCCATCCACCGGTTGCCCCCGGAATGCAATCATGCCGGCAATTGCAATCGGGATGACGAAGATGTTGATGGCGATCAGATACAGCGGAAACATCCACGCTGCTTTCTTCACATCCTCTATCGCGGTGTTTTCTACCACCGTGAGGTGGAACTGGCGTGGCAACAGGATTATGGCGCACATGGCCAGCAGCGTCATGGTTATGAACCGCCCTGTCTCGGGCACGGTCGAGAACAGCGAGCTTATCGAGGGGTCCGACGCTGCCCGCTCAAACAGTTCCGTTGGGCTTCCCGTGAAAGAAAATGTGATCAGCGTGCCAACAGCAATGAAGGCAACCAGCTTGACGACGCTTTCGGCCGCAATGGACAGCACAAGGCCGTCCTGGTGCTCGGTGGCATCGGCATGGCGGGTGCCGAACAGCATGGCGAAAACTGCCATGGCGATGGCAACAAACAGCGGCATGTCGCCGAACGGTGTTTCCAGTATGCGGGTTTCGACGCCCAGCGGTGCGAGCACCCCAAGCGAAAGCGCCACGGCCTTCAGTTGCAGCGAGATGTACGGGACGATACCGATGACGGCAATCAGCGCCACCAGTCCGCCAAGCAGCTGGTTCTTGCCATAACGTGCCGACAGGAAGTCTGCGATCGACGTGATGTTCTGGGACTTTGAAACACTGACGATGCGCCGTATCAGTGGCCAGCCCAGTCCGATCAGCAGGATCGGTCCCAGATAGATCGCAAGGAAATAATAGCCTGCAGACGCAGCCAGGCCGACGCTGCCGTAGAACGTCCACGACGTACAATAAACCGCAATCGCCAGCGCGTAGATATAGGGCCTCATCATGCCCCTGCGAAGGCCTGCCGTGCGATCGCCATAGGCCGCGATGGCGAACAGGACCCCCACATAGCCCAACGCAATAAATATGACGCCCCAGGTTGATAGCATTCTCTGGCCGTCGTCCTTCCATCGGCTTGCCGGTTCATCAAAACTCTACCAGACCCGTGCGTTCTGGCAATCGCGCAGGTCAGTTGTTTCCGGCAGCCCCCAAATTACGATCTATACTGATCATTTGCCTGTGTATCTATTGTCCGGCGATGGGCTTATGTTGGCATCAGGCCGGAGCGAGGGATCTTTCCGGCTGGGGCCGGGGCACACTTTTGCTACGGTCCATCAACCACTTTGGAGGGGAAACCATGTGGAAAGAGTTCAAGGAATTTGCGTTCAAGGGTAATGTGCTCGACTTGGCTGTCGGTGTCATTATTGCCGGTGCCTTTGGCCTGATCGTCAGCTCGCTTGTCGCTGACATCATCATGCCGATCGTTGGTGCCATTTTTGGCGGACTGGACTTCAGCAACATGTTCGCGCCACTGGCTGAAGGCGTGACCGCAGCGACGCTGGAAGAGGCCAAGAAACAGGGAGCTGTCCTTGCTTATGGCAATTTCATCACTGCCATCGTCAACTTCCTGATTATCGCGTTTGTCCTGTTCCTCATCGTTCGCACTGCGAACAGCATGAAGAAGAAGGAAGAAGCCGCACCTGCAGCGCCACCAGCTGACGTGCAGTTGCTGACGGAAATCCGTGACCTGCTGAAGAAGAAGTAACTCTTCAAACCAGGTATTCACGACGGCCAGGCCCGGTCTGTCCCAGGTGGCAGGCCGGGTTTTTGTTTGCAGGCTGCATGGGTGCACAGTACTGGTGAGCCAGGTCCCACCTCCGAGAGTTTAGGCTAGATGCACGCCCTCACACCTGACCAGCTTATCGCCGGTATCCGCCGCAGCCAGCGTGAAGAGCCCGACAGCGGCATCATGCAGGCGATCAACCACGGCTTTGGCCGGCAGGGACTGATCCCGCTGTGGGCGGGTGAGGGACACCTGCCAACGCCTGACTTCATCTGCAATGCAGCCATTGCCTCACTGCAAGCGGGCGAAACCTTCTACACCTGGCAGCGCGGGCTGCCGGAATTGCGCCAGGCGCTGGCCGCTTATCATGACCGGTTCTGGCCGGGGCCGTTCTCAGCCGAGCGCTTCTTCGTGACGGGTGGTGGCATGCAGGCCATCCAGACCACGTTGCAGCTGCTGCTCGAACCGGGTGACGAGGTGATTATGCCGTCACCGGGCTGGCCCAACTTTCCCGGCCCGATGCGCATGATGGGTGCCCGGCCCGTATTTGTGCCGATGCAATATCAGGACCGGACATGGTCGCTGGATCTGGATCGCATGGCAGACGCCATTGGAGACAAGACCAAAGCCATCTGTCTGATCTCGCCGTCCAACCCCATAGGCTGGGTCGCAAGCCAGGATGATCTGATCGCCATTCGTGACATGGCGCGCAAGGCAGGTGTCTGGATTATTGCCGACGAGGTTTACAGCCGTTTCTACTATGAAGGCGGAGCCGGCCGGGCCCCTTCCTTCATGGACGTGTGTGAACAGGACGAACGCGTGGTCTATGCCAACACGTTCTCCAAGAACTGGGCGATGACCGGCTGGCGCATCGGCTGGCTGCAGGCACCTGCTGCACTCGGCGACGCCATCGAGCGCATCATCCAGTACAACACGTCTGGAACCGCAGCCTTCATGCAGCGTGGTGCGCTGGCCGCCCTGCAGCAAGGTGATGATTTTCTCTTGCAACAGCAGATGATGGCTCGCGATGCCCGCGACCGCGCCGTGGCCGCGCTTGGAAAGTTTGGCAATGTCGACTTCGAGGTGCCGCAAGGGGCCTTCTACCTCTTTGTTCGCATCGACGGATTGAGCGACAGTCTGAGCGCGGTGAAGCGTATAATTGATGAAGCAAATGTCGGTCTTGCGCCGGGCGGCACGTTTGGTCCGGGCGGCGAGGGGTTTGTGCGACTGTGCTACCTGCGTGATCCGGCCAGCCTCGACGAGGCCCTGGCGCGCCTGGCCCGCTGGCTTGAAGCGCAGAACGGCTGATGCTCTCCACGTCCGTTGACCGGGACCGGCAGAATGCTTATCTCATTGCCAGATCATCATTGCCTTTAAAGACCTGCATCCATGACTGTTCGCCCCATCGTCAAACTGCCCGATCCCGTGCTCAAGAAGGTCTCCGACCCGGTTGAGCGCATCGACGACGAATTGCGCGGGCTTGTCGATGACATGCTGGAGACCATGTACGATGCGCCCGGAATTGGTCTGGCTGCGATCCAGATCGGCATTCCGCGCCGGCTGCTGGTCATCGACCTTGCCAAGGAGGACCAGCCGAAGGACCCCCACGCCTTTATCAATCCCGAGATCGTATGGTCGAGTGACGATACGTCGGTCTATGAGGAAGGCTGCCTGTCGATTCCGGATGTCTTCTACGATGTCGAGCGCCCGGCCGAGGTGAAGGTCCGCTATCTCGACCGCGACGGCAAGCAGCAGGAAATGGATTGTTCCGGTCTGATGGCGACCTGCATCCAGCACGAGATCGACCACCTCAACGGCGTGCTGTTCATCGACCATCTGTCACGGCTGAAGCGCTCCATGGTGGTGCGCAAGTTCACCAAGATGGCCCGCCAGCAGCGGGAATCGGCGTGAGCCTGCGCTGCATCTTCATGGGCACGCCGGACTTTTCTGTGCCCACACTCGCCCGCATGATCGATGACGGCCACAACGTGGTCTGCGTCTACAGTCAGCCGCCGCGCCCGGCAGGCCGTGGCATGGCCGAGCGCAAATCGCCGGTGCACCGGTTCGCTGAGGCGAAGGGCATCGAGGTGCGCACGCCGGTTTCCTTGCGCGGGCAGGATGAGCAGGCAGCCTTTGCCGCGCTTGATGCCGATGTTGCGGTTGTGGTGGCCTACGGGCTCATCCTGCCGCCGCCAGTGCTTGCAGCGCCGCGTCATGGTTGTCTCAATGTCCATGCATCGCTTCTGCCCCGCTGGCGTGGGGCTGCCCCCATCCAGCGCGCCATCATGGCCGGGGATGCCGAGACGGGTGTCGCCATCATGCAGATGGGCGAGGGGCTGGATACCGGCCCGGTGGTTCACGAAGTGCGCACTGCAATCACCGGAAGCACCACGGCGCAAAGCCTGCATGATGAACTGGCGCAAGCCGGTGCCGAGGCCATGTCTGACGTGTTGGCCCGTCTCGTGGCCGATGGCAAACTGGCGGCCACGCCTCAGCCGCAAGCAGGCGTGACCTATGCCGAAAAGATATCCAAGGCCGAAGCCCGCATAGACTTCACAAGGACGGCGCATGATGTTTTGCGTCATGTCCACGGTCTCAGCCCGTTCCCGGGTGCATGGTGCATGGTGCCCACGGCAGACAAGCCCGTCCGCGTCAAGCTGCTGGAAGTGGCGCTGGAGCCGGCGCTGTCAGGCCTGCCCGGCGAAGTGCTGGATGACCGCTTCGCCATTGCCTGCGCACAAGGAGCCATCCGTCCGGTGCGGTTACAGCGCGAAGGCAAGGGGCCGATGGACCTGACAGCCTTCCTCAACGGACTGCGGCCTGCGCCCGGTACACGTCTGGAATAGGCTCACCACATGCCTCGCTACAAGCTGACCATCGAATATGACGGCACACCGTTTTGCGGCTGGCAGCGTCAGGACGGTCAGCCTTCCGTCCAGGCCAGCCTCGAAGATGCGATCTCCAGGCTGGGCGAAACGGACGTGACGCTGTTTGGTGCGGGCCGTACCGATACCGGCGTACATGCGCTTGGGCAGGTCGCGCATGTTGACCTCGGCAAGGACTGGACGCCGGACAAGCTGATGGGCGCCATCAATGCGCAAGTGCGGCCTGATCCGGTCAGCGTGCTTGAGGTGGGGCTCGTGAGCGAGGAGTTTCACGCACGCTTCTCCGCCACCGCGCGCCACTACCGCTTCCGCATTCTGGACCGGCGTCCACCGCCCGCGCTGGATCGCAACCGGGTGTGGTGGGTGCCGCATGCGCTCGATGCGCAAGCCATGCATGAGGCCGCGCAGACGCTTGTCGGTCATCACGACTTCACTACCTTCCGCTCGGCACAGTGCCAGTCAAAGTCGCCGGTCAAGACGCTCGACCGGCTCGACGTGGCGCGAGAGGGCGACGAGATTGCCGTTTATGCATCGGCGCGCTCATTTCTGCACAATCAGGTGCGTTCACTGGTCGGCACGCTCAAACTTGCAGGCGAAGGCAAGTGGTTGGCGGGTGATGTTCGCGCTGCACTTGAGGCGGCTGACAGATCAGCCTGCGGACCCGTCGCCCCGCCGGACGGGCTTTATCTGGTCGCGGTTGACTACTGAGCAACGCGACCGGCATTGCGGCCTGTCAGGGTCAAATCAGGAAGCTGCCGCCGATGGACAGCGCAAGGTCCGCTGCCACAAGCGCAATGGCAATCGTCCCGTCAACCTCCAGCGCCTTGCGGGCGACGTACCACCGGATGAACAGCGACCAGCCAATCACCGCCAGGCTCAGCAGGGCGGCGACGCCGGCCCCGATCAGGTCTGCCTGGCGCAACAACAGCACCGGAATGATCGCTGCAACCACGTAAACGGTTGTCCAGTTGTAGGCGATTACATAGCGCACATAGTTTCGTTGTACGCCCAGCATGTACGAGATGGTGATCATCGCCCACGGCCACGCCACCCACAACAGCGCAAGCAGTGCAAACGACCCGAACATGGGGGTTGGGTCGACCGGGGGCTGAGCGAGCCGTGCGCCCATTTCGGAGGAGTACAGGTACATCGGCGCCACGATGAAGAACGCCTTGAACGAGTCCCAGAACGCATCTGACGTCAGGCTGAAGTCGCGCAAGCCATCGCTGTCCAGGGTGATGACGCGCCAGGCCGCCTTCAGGCTGCGCACCGCGCTGATGGCAAAGCTCACGCGCCTGCCTCCGCAAACCAGTCATCCAGCATCCGCCGGTAGACACGTGTCAGCAGTTCCAGGTCTTTCACCGGAATGTTTTCGTTGGCCTGGTGGATGGTCTGGTTGATCGGCCCAAACTCCACCACCGGGCAATAGTCCTTGATGAACCGGGCATCGGAGGTTCCGCCACCGGTGTCCAGCTTTGGCGTCACGCCGGTCTCTGACGCAACCGCGCCTGCCATCGCCGAGACGAATGGCCCGGGCTGCGTCATGAAGGCGTCTGCGCCCTCCACGATGTCGATCGAGTAGTCGCCACCCAGCTGCTGCTTGACCGTTTCACACTCGCGCTCAACCCAGTCTTTCAGGCTGGCTGCCGTGTGCTCGGTATTGTAGCGGATATTGAACCGCGCATTGGCCGAGGCCGGGATCACGTTGTTGGCCGGGTTGCCGGTATCGAAATTGGTCACGGCAAGCGTCGATGGCCCGAAGTGCGCATTGCCCTGGTCCAGCTCGTGCGCTGCCACCCGGTCGATCAGCCTTGCCAGCGGCGTGATCGGGTTGAGCGCCTTGTGCGGATAGGCCGAATGGCCCTGCACTCCGGTCCAGGTAATCTCGAAGTGTATTGACCCGCGCCGGCCGATCTTCAGCGTGTCGCCAAAAGTGTCCGGGCAGGTTGGTTCGCCCACCAGGCACACGTCAGGCACCTCGCCGCGGCGCTTGATCTCTGCCAGCATCTTCACCGTGCCATTGATGGCAATGCCTTCCTCGTCACCGGTGATCAGCAGCGAAACGGTGCCGGGCAGCTTGCCATCGTGGTCTTTCGCAAAACCGATAGCGGCTGCGCAAAACGCTGCGACCGAGCCCTTCATGTCGCACGCACCACGGCCATAGATGATGCCGTCATGGATTTCGGCGGCAAACGGCGGATGCTTCCAAAGGCTGTCTGCGCCGGGTGGCACGACGTCCACATGGCCGGCAAAGCAGAAGTGTGGGCCTCCATCGCCAATCCGCAGGAACAGGTTGTCCACGTCTGCCGTGCCCTCTTCGCTGAACGGCATTCGGGTGGCAGTAAACCCTGCCGGCACCATCAGGCGTTCCATGTAGTCCAGCACGCCCGCCTCGGCCGGGGTAACAGACGGGCAGCGGATCAGCTCTTGCAGGATAGTGACGGGATCAGGTGACTTGCTCATGGCCTAACGCTTAGCCGAAACGAAACACCCGGCCAAGAGGCCGGGTGCGCATGGGTGCATTGCTTGCGCAAATGTAATCAGCCAAGCGGATCAGGGCCAAACCTGTTGGGGCCTTCGGTGCCTCTCAGCAGGCCACATTCGATCAGCAGCCAGATGCTGCCAATGATTGGTACAAGCCCGATCAGCATCCACCATCCCGACTTGTCGCGGTCATGGAACCGCTTGGCGTAGATGCATATCGATGGCCAGATCAGCAGCGCCATCAGTATCGTGTACCCAAGCCAGAATCCGGCGCCGGGTTCACCGGTTGCGGGATCGATATTGAACAATCCCAGCATGCCAAGGACGGCACCGATCACCATGCTGCCAATGATGATCCCCAGGACTCCAAGCCAAAACCTCCCACGGCCGATACGGCCCCTCATTGAAAAGAACAACTCTTGCATAACAGGCCCTCTGTTTATGGTTGTGTTCCCCCAGAGGGCGGAGCTTGCACAGTTTTCTGTCCAAAGGGAAGGCTGGGCGTCTAGTCCCTCAACAGCTCGTTGATCGACGTCTTTGAGCGGGTTTTCTCATCCACCCGCTTGACGATCACGGCGCAGTAGAGCGACGGGCCGGGCTCGCCACCGGGCAGCGGTTTGCCGGGCATGGTGCCGGACACAACCACAGAATAGGCCGGCACTTCGCCGTACATGACCTCGCCGGTTGCCCGGTCGACGATCTTGGTGGACTTGCCGATATAGACGCCCATGCCCAGCACCGCGCCTTCGCGCACGATGCAGCCCTCGACCACTTCCGAGCGCGCGCCGATGAAGCAGTTGTCCTCGATGATGACGGGGCCGGCCTGCAGCGGCTCCAGCACGCCGCCGATGCCAACGCCACCGGACAGGTGTACGTTCTTGCCGATCTGCGCACATGAGCCCACGGTCGCCCAGGTGTCGACCATGGTGCCTTCATCCACGTAGGCGCCCAGGTTGACGAAAGACGGCATCAGTACCACCGATGGCGCGATATAGGCCGAGCGGCGAACCGTGCAGTTCGGCACGGCACGAAAGCCGGCAGCCTTGAATTCTGCCTCGCCCCAGCCGTCGAACTTTGACGGCACCTTGTCCCACCAGGTGGCCTTGCCCGGGCCGCCGTCGATGGTGGTCATGTCGTTCAGCCGGAACGACAACAGCACGGCCTGCTTCAGCCACTGGTTCACCTGCCAGTTGCCGTCCGCGCCACGCTCGGCCACGCGGGCCTTGCCGGAATCCATCAGGTTCAGTGCCTCATTGACCGCATCGCGGACTTCACCCTTCGTGGCGGGCGTCACGCCGTCGCGCTCGTCCCATGCCTTTTCGATGGTGGTTTTCAGGTCTGCATGGCTCATGGGGCTATCTCCCTCGTTCGTTCAATCGCTGGATTGGAGTTGGGCCGGTCCTACTTCGCAACAATGTTGCCAAGGAATCCGGCGAGATCGGTGGTCAGGTGATGCACGTAGGGCGCGCCGTCTGCATCGCCATTGAGACGGTTGATCATCGCGCCGTCTTCATTGTGGTCATCGCGCACCAGCACCGTTGTCATGCCAAGCGAGGCCGGCACCTCAAGGTTTCGGGCAATGTCTTCAAACATGGCAGCGCGCTGCGGGTTCACATCGTGCTCGGCAATGAATTTCTCATACGGGCCGCGCTCCGGCTTCGGGATGAAGTCCGAGTGCACGATGTCGAAGATGCCGTGGAACAGATGCTTTACGCCGATGCGGTGCATGACGTTTTCGGCATGGCGCACAGTGCCGTTGGTGAACACCAGCTTGCGCCCCGGCAAACTTTCAAGGTGAGCCGCCAGCGTTGCGTTGGCCGGGATCGGCGTATGGTCGATGTCATGCACGTAATCGAGAAACGCGTCCGGATCGATCTTGTGCTCTTCCATGAGGCCGCGCAGCGTCGTGCCGTACTTGTAGAAGTAATCCTTCTGGATGCGCCGCGCTTCCACCCGGTCCACCTCGAACAGGTTGGAGATGAACTCGCCCATGCGTACGTCGATCTGGTCGAACAGCCGGCACGACGCCGGGTACAGCGTGTTGTCCAGGTCGAAGATCCAGGTCTCGACGTGATCGAAGCCGGGTGCGGTCATGTCAGCTTCGCTTTGCCTGGCGTTCGGAAATGCGGGTGCCGACGCCATGCGGGGTCAAAAGCTCCAGCAACACGCAATGCGGCACGCGCCCGTCGGTGATCACCACGCCGTCAACGCCACCGCGTACAACCGAGGCACAGCTTTCAAGCTTCGGGATCATGCCGCCTGTGATCACGCCCTCTGCCGTCAGCCGGTCAATGTCGCCAAGGGTCAGTTCCGGCAACAGGGTCTTGTTGTTGTCCAGCACGCCGGCCACGTCGGTCAGCAGCAACAGCCGCTTGGCCTTCATCGCAACTGCAATTGCACCGGCAAACGTGTCGGCGTTGATGTTGTAGGTCTCACCATCCAGCCCCACACCGATCGGCGCAATCACCGGAATGGCCTCGGAGTGGATAATGGTCTCCAGCACGTCCGGGTTGATCTTGCCCGGATCACCGACAAAGCCCAGGTCGACATCTTCTTCCTGGCCGGTGTCCTTGTTCGTGCGTGTCCGCTTCAGCTTGGTGGCGACGCACAGGTTGCCGTCCTTGCCGGAGATGCCGATGGCCTTGCCGCCGGCCTTCTGGATGCCGGCCACGATCGACTTGTTGATATATCCCGCCAGGATCATCTCGACCACTTCCATGGTCGCCTTGTCAGTGACGCGAAGGCCGTCCTCGAACCGGGACTCAATCTTCAGCCGCTCCAGCATCGAGCCGATCTGCGGCCCGCCGCCATGCACCACGATGGGGTTGATCCCGGACAGCTTCAGCTGAACCATGTCACGGGCAAACTTGGCCGACAGTTCCGGGTCAACCATGGCATGGCCGCCATACTTCACCACCACCGTTTCGCCGTCATAGAGCTGCATGAACGGCAGCGCCTCGGACAGGATACGGGCAATGTCCTGGGTGTTGTTGTCAGCGGTCATATCAGGTGCCATCTGGTTGGCGGTGGGTCAGACAGGCCCGCCTTATAGCGGATTGCCAGGCGGATGCGAACAAAAAGCCTGACTTCTTTTCGCGCTGCGACAGCACGTCAGCCACGCAAGCCCGCAATCTCGGCCCTGAGTTCAGGGATTCCCCAGCCCTTCTCTGACGACGTGATGATCACATCGGGAAACGCGGCAGGGCGTTTCGATATGGCCTGCATCGTGGCGGCCAGCACCTTGTCGCGCTCTGCCTGTTTGAGCTTGTCGGCCTTGGTCAGGATGATCTGGTAGCTCACCGCGGCTTCATCGAGCTGGTCGAGCGTTTCAAGGTCGATGGACTTCAGCCCGTGCCGCGAGTCGATGAGGACGAACACCCGCCGCAGGTTGGGCCGGCCCTGCAGATACCCCATGATGATCGACTGCCACGCCTTGACCAGTGTCTTCTGGGCGCGGGCATAGCCATAGCCCGGCATGTCCACCAGCGCGACCTGCCCCTCGGCCAGTTCGAAATAGTTCAGCTCGCGGGTACGTCCCGGCGTGTTGGAGGTCCGCGCGATGTCCTTGCGCCCGGTCAGTGCATTGAGCAGTGAAGACTTGCCCACGTTCGACCGCCCGGCAAACGCCACCTCCAGCGGGTAGGCGCCGGGCAGCTGGCTCAGCTTCGCAGCCCCCATGCGAAACTCGACGCCGCCGGCAAACAGCAACCGGCCGCGTTCAAGTTCTTCTGGCTCATATTCGCGCATGGCTGGCAGGGGCGAAGCCGGTTACTTGCCGGCTTCGTCCTTCTTGTCCTTCTTGCCCAGCCCGAGCGAGTCCCTGATGTTGCCGAGCAGATTGATCTCCACACCATGCTTTTTCATGATGAACGCCTGTTGCAGGATCGAAAGCAGGTTGTTCCACGTCCAGTACAGCACCAGGCCGGCCGGGAACGAGGCGAGCAGGAAGGTGAAGAACACCGGCATCCAGTTGAAGATCATCGCCTGCGTCGGGTCTGGCGGTGCCGGGTTGAGGCGCATCTGGATCCACATGGTAATGCCCATCAGGATCGGCAGGAAACCGATCATCAGGAAGGTGGGAACCTCGAACGGCAGCAGGCCGAACAGGTTGAACATGCTGGTCGGGTCAGGTGCTGACAGGTCTCTCAGATAGCCAATGAACGGTGCATGGCGCATTTCGATGGTCACATAGATCACCTTGTAGAGCGCGAAGAACACCGGGATCTGGATCAGGATAGGCCAGCAGCCGGACAGCGGGTTGACCTCTTCCTTCTTGTACATCTCCATGATCGCCTGCTGCTGCCGGGCGCGGTCATCGGGGAAGCGTTGCTTGATCTTCTCCATCTCCGGCGCAAGCTTCTTCATTTTGCTCATCGAGGCGTAGGACTTGTTCTGCAGCGGGAAGAACAGAAGCTTCAGCAGAACGGTCACCGCCAGAATGGCGACACCGAAGTTGCCCACCAGGCCGTGGAACCAGTGCAGCACGGCAAACAGCGGCTTGGTGATGAAGTAGAACCAGCCCCAGTCCACCATCAGCTCGAACTTGTTGATGCCGAGCTTGTCCTGGTACTCGTCGATCAGGATCGACTTCTTGGCACCGGCAAACAGTTGCGAGCTGACCCCGGCAGATGCGCCCGGTGCAATGGTCACCGGCTGGGTTGCGGCAAAGTCTGCCTGGTAGGCGTCCTTGCCCGGTTGGCCAACAAACTTCAGACCACCGGTCACTTCCATCTTCTGGTCTGGAATCAGCGCCGTTCCCCAGTATTTGTCGGTAATGCCCAGCCAGCCGCCGGTGCTGGTCTGGGTAAAGCTGCCTGGGTCATTGTCGGCCAGGTCGGCATAGGTGATCTCTTCAAGCGAGTCGTTGAGCACACCGTGCAGGCCTTCAAACAGCACGTAGATGCCAGCCACCTTGGGCGTGCCCTGCCGGTTAATGCGGGCGTACGGGAACAGCAGCACCGGGTTGCCGGTCGCGTTGGCCACGCTTTGCTGCACCGAGATCATGTAGTTCTCGTCGATCGAGAACGTGCGGGTGAAGGTCAGGCCCTCGCCATTGTCCCAGTTGAGCGCAACCGGGTTGCCCGGAGACAGCGTTGCACCTGCAGGCGCTGACCAGACCGTGTCCGCATTGGGCAGCTTGTAGGCGGCACCGGCAGGCGCCAGCCAGCCCTGTTCGGCGAAATAGGTGTTCTCGGTATTGGCAGGAGACAACAGCACGATGGTCGGCGAGGTCTTGTCCACCGTCTCGTGATAGTCCTTCAACCGCAGGTCATCCAGCCGTGCGCCCTTCAGGTTGATGCTGCCCGACACTGTGGGCGTTTCGATCTGAACCCGTGGCGACTGCTCCAGTGCGGCGTCGCGCGGCAGGGCGACGGAGGCTCCCGGAACAGCCGTTGCGCCTGGCACCTGCGACGTGCCGCCCGGTGCTGGCAACTGCGATGTGGTCTGACCGCCCGTGCCTTGTGATGGTTGTGCGGCTGGGGCTTGCCCTTGCTGCTGCTGTTGCGGTTCAGCCTGCTGCTGGGCCTGTTCCAGAGCCGGCTTGGCATAGAAATACTGCCAGGCCATCAGCACGCCAAGCATCAGCAGCATGGCAACGATGAAGTTCTTCTGGTTGTTGTCCTGGGGTTTCATTGCTGCCGGTCCTGCCTTGTTCCGCCCGTGCGGCCTGTCTTGCCGTCACCACGAGTGTGACGTGTTTTCCCTTGTGCCTTGCCGCCTGTTCGAGGCGGATCGGACTTGCCCTCATTGAGCCGCTGCGTAGCCATCACGATATCCCGGACCAGATCGCCGAAATCCCGTGCAGCCGTTGCCGCGCGGCCGATGAACACATAGTCGTGCCCGCGCTTCAGGTCCAGCCCTGAAGCAGTTCTCACCGCTTCGCGCAACCGCCGCTTGATCCGGTTGCGCATCACGGCATTGCCCAGCTTCTTGGTCACCGTAAACCCGATGCGCGGCC
Organism: Anderseniella sp.; assembly: GCA_033722845.1. Taxonomy (GTDB): domain Bacteria; phylum Pseudomonadota; class Alphaproteobacteria; order Rhizobiales; family Aestuariivirgaceae; genus Anderseniella. Next base: position 25,113 of record JAWVYF010000005.1, read on the forward strand.
CACCCTCGTCATCCCGCTTGCGCGCCTGCACCACACAACCGCGTTTGGCGCACACACGCGCGTTTGCGGCGGCAAGAAAGTCCTGCCGCCGCTTGAGATGTTCCACCAATGATCGGGTTCCACTTGGAGCCGGCGCAGCCAGCTCTGTCAGGCGCTCAGCTTGGCGCGGCCGCGGGCACGACGCCGGGCAATCACCTTGCGGCCGCCCACGGTTGCCATGCGGGAGCGAAAACCATGACGGCGCTTGCGCACCAGCTTGCTGGGTTGAAACGTACGTTTCATCGGGTTTCTCCAAACTAATAAGTGTCCGGTCCGAAGAGCTGTCTCTGTACTCGCCAGAGGCTGCCCGAGAGCGGCCAACGGCCTGACCGGTATAAATCTGGCGCGCTTATACGGTCACTGGGCCGCCAAGTCAATTCGCCTGGTCCATTCCAATTTGCCGCGCCTGACCGGTTATTCACGGCCCGTCATTCCTTATCACATGCCGGTGACACCCCCTATCGCACGAGATCGCTTTGAAGCAACCTCGACGTCAAACCACCTGCGGCGTGCCTGTTGGTGTTCCGACTGAGTGTGCTTGCAACAACCGGTACGGTCGCGCTTACTGAAACAGATGAAGAAAGAACAACAAAAAATGTCTGACCCGATGTCCCTGGAAACGCCTGCAGGTGCTGCACGGCCAACTTCCCCGTTGCGGCGCTGGATGCCGATTGGCGTCCTGCTGGCCGCTCTTGCTGCGGCGTACGCAGCCGGATTGCACAATTACCTCACCCTCACCGCCATTGCCGACAACCGCGATCACCTGATCGGCTTTGTGAAAGACAATTTTGTTGTCTCGGTCGTCCTGTTTCTGCTGACCTATGCGGCCGCGGTTGCTCTGTCCCTGCCGGGTGCATCCTTGCTGACCATTCTGGGCGGCTTTCTGTTCGGCTGGCTGCTCGGCGGCGCCGTCACGGTGGTGGCTGCCACGCTGGGCGCAGTGATCATCTTTCTCGCTGCCCGCACGTCGCTGGGCGACACGCTGGCTGCAAGGGCCGGCCCCTGGATGAGCAGGTTCCGCGAGGGCTTCCAGCGCGATGCCTTCAACTACATGCTGTTTCTGCGGCTGGTCCCGGTGTTTCCGTTCTGGCTGGTCAATATCGCACCTGCAGTCGCCGGGGTGCCGCTTGGCACCTACGCGCTGACCACCCTGATCGGCATCATTCCCGGTACATTTGCCTTTGCCGTCCTCGGCTCCGGTCTCGATTCCATCATCGAGGCCCAGAAGGCCATGCATGAAGCCTGCATCGCCGAAAAGGGCGCACAGAACTGCACCTTCTCGCTTGATGCCGGCGCACTGATCACGCCCGAACTTCTTGCAGCCTTTGCCGCGCTGGGCTTCGTTGCGCTGATCCCGGTCATCGTCAAGAAGCTGAGGGCAGCCAAGTGAAACAGCTCGATTGTGATATCTGCGTCATCGGAGCAGGCTCCGGTGGCCTGTCGGTGGCGGCTGCAGCCAGCCAGTTTGGCGAGAACGTCGTGCTCATCGAGCGAGGCGAAATGGGCGGCGACTGCCTGAACTACGGATGCGTGCCGTCAAAGGCGCTGCTCGCTGCGGGCAAGCACGCCCATGCCTTCACCTCCGGCGAAGCGTTCGGCATCGCAGCCCAGAAGCCGAAGGTGAATTTTGGCAAGGTGCACGATCACGTCCATTCGGTCATTGGTGCCATCGCCCCGCACGACAGCCAGGAACGGTTCGAAGGCCTCGGGGTCACGGTGATCCGTGAGACCGGGCGCTTCATCGACGGTGAAACGGTTGAGGCTGGTGGCACCCGCATCAAGGCGCGCCGCTTCGTCATTGCCACCGGCTCGTCGCCTGCCGCCCCGCCGATACCGGGTCTCGACACGGTGGATTATCTCACCAACGAGACCCTGTTCGACAACAAGACCCTGCCTGACCATTTGCTCATCATTGGCGGCGGTCCGATCGGCATGGAAATGGCCCAGGCCCATCGCCGCCTGGGTGCAAGGGTAACGGTGCTTGAGGCATTCCAGCCGCTCGGCAAGGATGATCCGGAACTCACCTCCATCGTGCTCGATCACTTGCGAAACGAAGGCATCGACATCCGCGCCGGCGTCAAGATCATCAATATCTCGCAATCGGCCAAGGGCATTACCATTGCCCTGGAGGACGATGGCAAGGCCACATCGCTGACAGGTTCGCACTTGCTGGTGGCGGCAGGCCGCAAGCCCAATGTCGACAAGCTCAATCTCGAGGCAGCCGGCATTGACTACGACAAGCGTGGCATCAAGGTTGACAGCAGCCTGCGCACCTCCAACCGCAAGGTCTATGCCATCGGTGACGTGGCAGGTGGCCTGCAGTTCACCCACGTGGCCGGTTATCAGGCGGGCCTCGTGGTCCGCGCCATCCTGTTCCGTCTGCCGGTAAAGAACGAGACCCGTTTCATCCCGTGGGTCACCTACACCGATCCCGAACTGGCCCACATCGGCCTCACCGAGGCGCAAGCCAAAGAACAGGGCCTCGACCACAAGGTGCTTCGCTGGCACTTCAAGGACAATGACCGCGCCCAGGCCGAACGCTGCACCTCCGGCATGATAAAGGCTGTTGTGTCTGCCAAAGGCGACATCCTTGGTTGTTCAATCGTGGCACCCAAGGCAGGAGAACTCATACAGCCCTGGGCGCTGGCCATGTCGTCAAAACTGAAGATCAAGGCGATGATCGACATGGTTGCCGCCTATCCCACGATGACGGAAGTTTCCAAGCGGGCGGCAACCAGCTATTATGCAGCGCTGCCGTCGAAGCCCTTGATCAGGAAGGTTATCGGTTTTCTGAAACGGTTCGGCTAAACACCGCACGCCGGGCTTCCCGGCCAACCGGCCAGATTTGGGACCAACACGCTTGAGTGACTCCGGGCAAAACCAGCTGCCACGAAAGGCACCGTTATTCTCCGGACTGACCGGCAAGGTGCTGGCACTCGCTGCGATCTTCCTGATGGTCGGCGAGCTGCTGGTGTTCGTCCCGTCCATTGCCAACTTCCGCATCAACTGGCTCAAGCAGCGAGTTGCAATGGCCGAGATTGCGGCGCTCGCGGTTGAGGCGGCGGAGGACCGGGCAGTGTCCGAACCGCTGCGTGCCGAGTTGCTGGAAAAGACCGGCGTGCGTGTTCTCGTGGTACGCCGCAATGATGCCCGCAAGCTTGTCCTGTCACCGGACACCCCGCCGATGATCGATGCATCTTTCGACCTGCGCAACACGTCTGCACCCAACGCCGTCATGGAGGCTGCATCGGTGTTCATGCACGGTGGAACCCGGGTCATCGGCGTTCTGGACAAGCCATCCAGCATGAGTGCCAACCTGGTCGAGATGGCGCTCGATGAAAAGCCGTTGTTCGATGCCATGGTACGCTACGCCATCAACATCCTCACCCTGTCCGTCATTCTGGCGCTGATCCTTGCATCGCTGCTGTTCGTCGCGCTCAACCGCATCCTGGTCCGGCCCGTGCGCCGTTTGTCGACCAACATGCTGGCGTTCTCGCGCAATCCGGAAGACCGCAGCCGCATCATCGAGCCGTCCGGCCGGAAGGACGAAATCGGCCTCGCGGAAGTCGAGCTGCAGCAGATGCAGACCGAGCTGTCCGACATGCTCAACCAGAAGAACCGGCTGGCATCGCTGGGCCTGGCTGTGTCCAAGGTCAGCCATGACCTGCGCAACATGCTGGCCTCCGCGCAGCTCATGTCCGACCGGCTTGGCATGGTAGAAGACCCGACGGTACAAAAGTTCGCGCCCAAGCTGATCGCCTCGCTCGACCGGGCCATTGCGTTTTGCGCCGACACGCTGAAGTTCGGCCGCGCGCAGGAACCGCCACCACGCCGCGAGATGTTCAATCTGCGCGCACTGGCCGACGAAGTGCTCGACTTGTCGATCACCGAAGCTGCCAGCCAGGTGGTGTTTTTCAACGAAGTGGCCGACGACATCAAGGCTGATGCCGACCGTGACCAGTTGTTCCGCGTGTTGATGAACATCATCCGCAATTCTGCCGAGGCACTTGAGGCCGCGTTGCCGGAAGGCCAGTCCGAAGGCAAGGTTCACGTACGTGCCCACAGAGAAGGCAACACCTGCACCATCGAGATCGCGGACAACGGCCCCGGCGTTCCCGAGAAAGCCCGCGCACACCTGTTCGAAGCGTTTCGCGGTTCCCAGCGCCGTGGCGGAACGGGTCTTGGCCTTGCCATCTCCAGTGAGCTTGTTCGTGCCCACGGTGGCGAAATCAGGCTTGTCGAAGGATCAGGCGCCGGTGCCGTGTTCCAGATCGTCATCCCCGACCGGCTGAAAGAAGTCGAAACCGGCAGGCGCGGTGCGCGCACGGCTTGAGCCCGGCACACGCTCACTCTACCGCAATCACCACGCCTTCGCGGCGCGGGTCCGCACCGCCATCCAGTGTGCCGCCTGGCATGATGCGCACACCGTGCAGGCCACTGGTCAGGTCGCGAACGCGCACTTCATGGCCCATGTCCGCCAGTGGCGCTGCCAGTTTTGAGAACTGGTAGAGACGCAGGTCGAGACCGTTGGCCTCAGCCATGTCTTCCAGCTCGGTATAGTTGTTGCGGTTGATCACATGCGGCAGCGACACCGACTGCTGCATGGTCAGGTTCCAGTCGGTCAGACCGAGAATGGCGCGCACCGTGTAGCCGATGATGCGGCTGCCACCGGGCGAGCCGACCGCGGCAAACAGGCTGCCGTCCGGGTTCAGGATCAGGCTGGGCGACATTGAAGATCTCGGACGCTTGCCCGGTTGCGGCCGGTTGGCAACCTTCTTTCCATTGCGTTCCGGCATGAACGAGAAATCGGTCAGCTGATTGTTCAGCACAAACCCGGCAGCGGTAATGCGCGCGCCGAACGCGCGCTCCACGCTCATCGTCATCGACACGGCGTTGCCGTCCTTGTCCACGATGGCCAGGTGGCTGGTGCCATACTCCACCAGCGATGCATCAGCCGCGCGCGGCAGCTCTTCCGGCCTGGCAGGCGTGCCTGCGGGGGCGGAGCCCAGGTCCTTCAGCGGAGGGATCAGCGCGGCACGTGACCGCAAATAACTGCGCGCCAGCAGCCCGTCGACCGGAACCGGTACGAAGTCCGCATCGCCCATGTACTGGTTGCGATCAGCGAAGGCGAGGCGGCTGGCCTGGGTGATCAGGTGTGCGGCCATCACGCCGTTGGGGTCCAGCTTGCCCAGCGCATAGGGCTCCAGCATGGTGAGGATCATCAGGCTGGTCAGCCCGCCCGATGTGGGCGGTCCCATGCCGCAAACGGTCCACTGCCGGTAAGGTCCGCACACCGGCTGGCGCTCGACCGCCTGGTACGCGGCCAGGTCTTCCATGGTCATCAGACCCGGGTTGACCCTGTTGTGCCGGACTGCCTGCACGATGGCGCGGGCAATGTCGCCCTTGTAGAAGCCGTCCGGTCCCTGTTCGGCAATAATGCGCATGGTGCGGGCATAGGTCGGATGGGTAAGGACATGGCCCACCGGCATCGGATTACCGGCCTTGCTGCCGGCAGTGTCGGGCAGGAAATAGACCGATTGCGCCCCTTCATCTGCTTCCAGCCAGTCAGCCTCGGAGATTGCGTTGTGCAGGCGGGGGCTCACCTTGAAGCCGTCTTCTGCAAGCCGGATAGCGGGTTGGAACAGTTCAGCCCATTCCAGCTTGCCGAACTTCTGATGTTGCTTCCACAGCGCCGAGATCACGCCCGGCACACCGACCGGCCGGCCGCCCAAGGCGGCATCAAGCCAGGCCATCG
>JAWVYF010000006.1:0-28701 GCA_033722845.1 Anderseniella sp.
ACGTGCCGCGTGCAAGCTGTTCATCGACGAGGGCATCAGCACTGTGGCCATCTCGTTCGTGTGGTCGGTGCTGAACCCGGCTCACGAAATGCGGGCGGCGGAAATCGTCCGCGAGATGATGCCGGACGCCATCCTGACGGTTGGCTCGCAGCTATATCCGCAGGTGCGCGAGTACACCCGCACCTCGACCGCCGTGACCAATGCGTACCTCGCTCCCATCCTGAAGAAGTATGTGACCGCGGTTGATGCATATTTCCGCAAGCTCGGCGCGAAATATCCCGTGCGCTATTTCCAGTCCAATGGTGGCCTGGCGGTCGGCCAGGTGATGACCGACCGGTCTGTGTACGCCATCAATTCGGGTCCTGCGTCTGCGCCACAGGCGGGACTTTACGTCACCGATCCGTTCAAGAAGAAGAACGTGATTACCTGTGACATGGGCGGCACGTCTTTCGACATAACCTTGACCAAGGACGGCATCACCAACCTCAACAAGAACATCGATTTCCTGCGCTACCGCATCGGTGTGCCGATGATCCAGGTCGAGACGCTTGGGGCCGGGGGCGGGTCAATCGGCTGGATCGACGAGATGGGCCTGATGCAGATGGGGCCGCAGTCAGCCGGTGCTGATCCGGGACCTGCCTGCTATGGACAGGGCGGCACGGAGCCAACGGTGTCTGACGCCAACCTGGTGCTCGGCTATCTCAACCCGGACGGGCTGGTTGGCGGCCGCCTGCCGCTCGACAGCAAGAAGGCCTACGAGGCCATCAAGAAGAAGCTGGCCGATCCGCTGGGCATTTCGGTCGAACGTGCGGCCTATGGCATGTTCACCATCGTCAACAACAACATGGTCAACGGCATCCGGCGGGTGTCGGTGGAGCGCGGCTATGACCCGCGTGACTTTGTATTGGTGGGGGCCGGCGGCGCAACCGCTGCGCACATCACGGCAATCGCGCGTGAGATGGGCATCGATACAATCATCCTGCCGAAACTGGCCTCCGGGCTTTGTGCGTTCGGGCAGATCATCTCGGATGTGAAATACAACTACATGGCCACCAGTCCGCTGCGGCTGGACAATGCTGACGCCTACAAGCAGGTCAACGCGCTGTTCAAGAAAATCGAGGCGGAAGGCATCAACCATCTCAAAGGCGACGGGTTCAAGAAGAGCCAGATCGAGATCCACCGTTCAGTGGAGATGCGCTATGTCGGCCAGGTGCATGAGTGCACCGTGGATATCGGCAATTTCGAGATCAACTCGAAGAGCATCGACAAGATCAAGGAAGCCTTCCACCGCCGTCACGAGGAGCTCTACACCTACTCCGAGCGGCACAACACAATCGAACTGGTCAACATTGAAAGCACGCTTCACGGGAAGGTGGAAAAGCCTGGCCTGCCCAGGCTGGGCAAGGGCACAGCCGTCGCCAAGGCCATGAAAGGCCATCGCAAGGCGATCTTCGAGATGTCCGGAAAGTCACAGAAGACGCCGGTTTACGACGGGTCGCTGCTGGGCGCGGGTGCCGAGATCAAGGGTCCCGCCATCATCGAGGAAGAAACCACGACCATCGTCATCGAACCTGGCTGGACTGCCAGCCTCGACAAGACCGGCTCGTACGTCATTTCGTCGAAGGGGAGCGCGAAGAAAGCCAAGGCCAAATCGAGCGCCACCAAACCCGCCAAGCGAACCAGGGTCGCGGCATGAGAAGCTTCGGGAGATGATATGGCGGACACGCTGACGGCAGACAATGTGACGGTTGCGTTCGAGGGACTGACAGCGCTCTCGAACGTGTCCCTGTCGATCCCGCGCGCGCGTGTCACCGGGCTTATCGGACCCAACGGGGCCGGCAAGACGACGCTGGTCAATGTGCTCACCGGCTTTCAGCAGCCCACCTCGGGACAGGTGCGGCTTGGCGACAAGGATGTCTCTTCGGTACCGCCGCACAGGTTGCGTCACATGGGTGTGGCGCGCACCTTCCAGGGCGGGCGGATGTTCGGCGACCTGACGGTGCTGGACAATCTTGAGGTAACAGGCGTCGGCATGGGGCTGAGCCGGCGTGATGCCGCCAGCCAGGCCTACGAGATGCTGCAATGGATCGGCATTGCGCATCTGACCGAAACGCTGGCAGGCGGGTTGCCGTATACCGATGAACGCCGCGTTGCAATTGCCAGGGCGCTGATGTGCGAACCCCACTTCCTGCTGCTGGATGAACCTGCGGCTGGCATGTCGGGGATCGAGGCCTCCGAGCTGAAGGCGCTGATCGAACGGATCGTTGACGAGAAGGGCTGCGGGGTATTGCTGATCGAGCACAATATCGGCCTGGTCTTGAGCATCTGCAACCATATCCACGTGCTCGACTCCGGTGAACTGGTGGACGAGGGGGATCCGGCCCACATCAAGGCGAGCGAGGTGGTCAGGCACGCCTACATGGGTACGCAAGGCGAGTTTGGCGTCGATCTGGAAAAGGCCGCGCTATGACAGTCCTGCTCAAAGTTGACAACGTGACTTCCCGGTATGGACGGCTGACCGCGCTGCGCAATGCCAGCCTGACACTTGGCGAAGGCGAGCTCCTGTTTGTCACCGGCCCGAACGGTGCGGGCAAGTCAACGCTGCTGAAGACGATCTCGGGCATCGTGGTTCCGGCGGAAGGCACTATCGAGTTTGCGGGCGAAAGGATCACGGGCCGCGCACCGGAAGACATTGCGCGCATGGGCTTTTCCATGGTGCCGGAAGGCCGTCATGTATTTGGTGGCCTGAGCATCGAGGAGAACCTTCGGCTGGGCACCGGGATGCTGTCAGACCGGTCCCGCGTGGAACAGAACCTGGCCGATGCCTATGAGCTGTTCCCGATGCTGGCCGAGCGACGAAACAGTACCGCCGGTGTGCTTTCGGGCGGGCAGCAGCAAATGCTGGTGATCGCGCGCGCGTTGATGACCCAGGCGCGGCTGATCGCCATCGATGAACCGTCTCTCGGCCTGGCGCCGAAGATCATCGATCAGGTTTACGAAACACTGCTGAAGCTGCGTGAAACCCGCAATCTGACCTTGCTGATCGTGGAGCAGAGTTCGACGCGCGCCATGATTACCGGCGGGCGGATGATCCTGATGCGTTCGGGTGAGGTGGTTCTCGAAGGCGATGCGGCCGAGCTGTCGAAAGGCGATGCTCTTGAAGCGGCTTACTTCGGATACGGGGAGCACTGAGACGGGCATGACGGCGACACTTCAGATCATCTTCGACGCACTCAGCCTCGGCAGTCTCTATGCGCTGGGCGCGCTCGGCATTGCGCTCATTTTCGGCGTGATGCGGCTGGTCAACTTCGCGCATGGCGATTACATCGCGTTTTGCGTGTTTGCGCTGCTATGGCCATCGACCGATGCCGCGGCCACCATGTTCCTGGGCACATTGCCGGCATGGGTTCTCATTCCGCTGGTGCTGGCCATAGGGGCAGGCCTGTCGGTGCTTTCGGAAATCCTGGTGTTCCGGCGGTTCAGGAATGTCAATCCGGCGACGATGATGATCGCCTCGTTCGCGCTTGGATTTGTCATCAAGTACTTCCTGCTGATGCTGTATTCCAGCCGGCCGAAGTCGATCAATCTGTGGTCCAACCTGTCGCTGCCGGTTGAAATTTTTGGCGCGCGGATACCGCTTTTGCAGGTCATTACCATCGTTGTGACCATTGCCGTGCTGCTGGGCCTGGTCGCGTTTCTCAAGCGCACCCGCTTCGGCCTTGAAATGCGCGCGGCAGCCGAAGACTTCACCATGGCCCGCATGCTCGGCGTGCGAGCCAACCGGGTCATCATGGCAGCGTTTGCCATATCCGGCATGCTGGCTGCAGCTATCGGGCTGATCCTCGGCACCCAGACCGGTACTGCCGACATCCAGATGGGCGCCTCGATCATGCTGGTCGCCTTCATCGCTACTGTTATCGGTGGGCTTGGCAGCCTGCCGGGCGCGGTGCTGGCAGGGTTTCTGATCGGAGGTGCGAGCGTGCTGATGCAGGTTGTCCTGCCACTGGAGGCCAGACCGTTCCGCGATGCCTTCGTGTATGGCGCGGTCATCGTCACGCTGATCTGGCGTCCCAACGGCCTGCTGCCATCCAAGTCTGCCAACGAGAGGGTATAGGCATGCAAAAGCCCGTCTCGATCCTTTCGCGTACCATTTCAACGCCGGTCATCCTGTCGGTGATCCTGCTGGGCGTGGCCATGCTGGCCGTGATCGGCAACAGCGGACCATTCAACCAGACGGTGATCGACATTTTCGTCCGGGTCATCCTGGTTGTCGGGCTGTACGTCTTCATCGGCAATTCCGGTGTGATCAGCTTCGGTCACATCGGTTTCACCTGCCTTGGGGCCTATGCGACGGCCTGGTTCACCATTCCGCCGATGATGAAGAAGATCCTGCTGCCCGGGCTGCCTGAGTTCGTGTCGCAGATCAACATGCCGCTCTTGCCGTCACTGATCTGCTCGGCCCTGTTTGCGGGTGTCTTCGCGCTGATCTTTGGCCGCATCCTGATGCGGCTGTCCGGCATTGCAGCCTCAATCGCCACGTTCGCCATGCTGGCTGTGATCAACACCATCTATTCCAACTGGGAGGGTGTTACCGGGGCGACGAGCTCCGTGGTGGGCATCCCCATACACCGCAGCATCTGGCCCTATTTCGCGGCCTCGGTGGTGGCCGTTTTCATTGCCTACTTTTACGCGATCTCGCGTTCCGGCCTGGCACTGCGCGCTGCGCGCGATGAAGCAACCGCTGCCAGTGCGTCCGGCGTCAACATTACCCGCGAACGGCTTATTGCGTTTGTCCTGTCAGGTACGCTGATGGGCCTCGGCGGCGCGCTCTACGCCCATTCGGTTGGAGTGGTCACACCTGACACGTTCTATCTCGGGCTGACCTTCACAACGCTGGCGATGCTCGTCGTGGGTGGCATGAGCAGCCTTTCAGGTGCTGTGGTCGGCGTCGTGGTGATTTCACTGATCATCCAGGTGCTGCGCTGGCTCGAAAAGGGCGTGACGCTCGGTGAAAGCACCTTGTCGATCCCCAATGGCGTTCAGGAAATCGCCATCGGTGTGGTGATGATCGTCATTCTCATGTTCCGGCCCACTGGTCTGATGCGCAATCGCGAATTGCTGTGGACTGGCTGGCCGTTCAACAGGATTTCCGGAAAGACGGCAAGGGAGTGACCAATGCCGCCCCGTCTGGCCGGAATAACAGAGCCCCGTAGCTCAACAGGAGGTGAATATGAATAAGTGGACAAAATTTGCTGGTAGCGCACTCATCGCCGGCACCATGCTCAGTGCAACCACCGTCAAGGCCGACGAAATTGTCATCGGTTTTGCCACGGCTGAATCCGGCTTCATGCAGGCGTACGACAAGCCAGCCCAGGATGCCGCCATGATCCGCATTGACGAGATCAACAAGGCCGGTGGCCTGCTCGGCAAGCAGATCAAGGTGGTGACGGCTGACACCAAGACCGACCGTGCAGAAGGCGCCAAGGCTGGTCTGGAAGTTCTCGACAAGGGTGCCGAACTGGTGGTCGTGTCGTGTGACTACGACTTCGGCGCACCGGCGGCGCTGGCTGCCCAGGCTGCAGGCAAGGTGTCGTTCTTCCTGTGCGCCGAGTCGATCAAGGCGGGCATCCAGGGTGTTGGCCCGTTCTCGTTCTCTGCCTCGGTGCTGGCACCGGTACAGGGCGCGACGATGGCCGAATGGTCCTACAACAAGAAAGGCGCGCGCACCTACTACCGCCTGCTGGACACCTGGACCGAGTACAACAAGGGTATCTGCGACGGCTTTGACTGGATGTTGCCGAAACTGAGCGATGCCAAGCTGGTCGGCTCCGACACCTTCAAGAATGAAGATGCCTCGATTGCCGCCCAGATCACCCGCATCAAGAGCCTCGACAAGGAACCCGATGCCATCATGCTGTGCTCGATGATGCCGGGCGTGGTTTCGGCCATCAAGCAGATCCGCGCTGCTGGCATCAATTCGATGATCCTCAATGGTTCAGGCGTGGACGGCAGCTACTGGCTGGACGCGGTGCCAGACCTGTCGAACTTTTTCGTGCCGGTACAAGCCTCGATCTATGGTGACGATCCGAACCCGGATGTGACCAAGTTCAACGAGACTTACACGAAGGTCACCGGTGGTGCACCGTCAAGTCAGTACGTCTACCCCGGTTACATTCTGATCGATGTGTGGTCGAAGGCTGTCGAGCGGGCAGGTTCGACCGACGCTGCTGCCGTTGTGGCGGAACTCGAGAAGATGCGGGACGAGCCGACCCTGTTCGGTCCGCGCACCTTCACTTCCGAAATCCACCACCAGAACAAGGGCCGCTATCACATCGTGGAGATCAACGCTGGCAAGCCCGGTATCGTGGACACCCATACGATTTCGGAAGCCATTCCGCTGGAAGCCCTGCTGAAATAGTTTTCAGCCAATCCATTGCCACAGTGTGTGCTGCCGCTCCCCGTGGGCGGCAGTTCTTTTGTGGAAGGTGGAGACGTTTTCCGGTTTGCCGCTGTACCTCTCATGTCCGCAGGCAGAGCGGACTGCACATGTGCTAATCCGGCAGTATTGCAGTTGCTTCGATCTCGACCCTGGCCCGGTCTTCAACCAACGCCACGACCTGGACCAACGCCATGGCCGGAAAGTGATTTCCGACAACACGCCTGTACGCTGCTCCCAATTGCTTCTGCTCATTCAGGTACTCGCGCTTGTCCGTCACATACCAGGTCAGCCGGACAATATGCTCTGGCTTGCCGCCGGCTTCCGCCAGCACCGCGACAATGTTCTTCAGCGCTTGCTCGGCCTGCCCTGCAAAGTCATCGGTTTCAAACTCTTCGTTGGCGTTCCACCCGATCATGCCGCCGGTGAACACCATCCTGCCTTGCGCAAGAATGCCGTTGGAATACCCCTTGGGCTGTTTCCAGCCGGCTGGTTGCAGTACCTTCATGTCAATTGTCCTTGCGCAAGCGGAAGCGTTGGATTTTGCCGGTTTGTGTCTTCGGCAGGCTATCGGTGAAAACGATGGAGCGCGGATACTTGTAGGGCGCGATCGCCTGTTTGACGTGATCCTGCAGGCGCTTGATGCAATCGCTGTCAGCACCGACACCTTCTGCCAGCACCACGTGTGCCTGAACGATCTGGCCGCGCTCTTCGTCGGCCACTCCGATTACGGCGCATTCGGCGACGTCATCGTGGGCGAGAAGGGCGGCTTCAACTTCCGGCCCGGCGATGTTGTAGCCGGCTGAAATGATCATGTCGTCAGACCGCGCGGCAAACCGGAAGATGCCGGCTTCGTCCTGCATGAAGCTGTCGCCGGTCAGGTTCCAGCCGTCACGGACGTAGTTTGCCTGCCGCTTGTCGTTCAGGTAGCGGCATCCTGTAGGGCCCTTTACGGCCAGCTTTCCCACGGTGCCATGCGGTACCTCGTTCATGTCGTCATCCACCACCATGGCCCGATAGCCGCTTACCGGCTTGCCCGTCTGGGCCGGACCGGCTTCGCCAAACCGGTTGGATATGAAGATGTGGAGCAACTCCGTCGAGCCGATGCCGTCGAGCATTTCCTTGCCGGTTCTGGCCTTCCATTCCTCGAATACAGGGCCGGGCAATGTTTCACCAGCTGACACGGCAACCCGCAGCGAAGACAGGTCGGCACCTTCGTCCATCGCCCGCATCATGGCGCGATAGGCAGTCGGCGCAGTGAAACAGATGGTTGCCTTGTAGGTTTCGATGATGTCGATCATGTTGGGCGGCGAGGCGGTTTCCAGCAGCGTTGCCGTGGCGCCAAAGCGCAGCGGGAATACGGCAAGCCCGCCCAGCCCGAAGGTGAATGCCAGCGGCGGCGAACCGACGAACACGTCGTCCGGTGTCACGCCCAGCACCTCCTTTGCATAACCATCGGCGATGATCATGAGGTCGCGATGAAAGTGCATCGTCGCCTTGGGCTCGCCCGTGGTTCCGGATGTGAACCCCAGCAGCGCCACATCGTCCTGGCTGGTCTGCACGGCGTCAAACTTCACCGGTTTGCCAAGTGCCAGCCGGTCCAGCTCGGCGTCGTGGTTGGCCGTGCCGTCGAACCCGATCACTTTCTGAAGGAAGCCTGAATCTTTCGCGCAGGCGACCATCTCGTCCATCATGCGTGTATCGCAAAGCGCCAGGGAAACCTCTGCCTTGTCGACGATCTTGTTCAGTTCGCCCGCCCTCAGCATCGGCATGGTGTTGACGACCACCGCACCCGCCTTTGTGGCGGCCAGCCAGCATGCCACCATGGCGGGGTTGTTGGCCGAGCGAATGAGGATCCGGTTTCCGGGCTTTACGCCGTAGTCTTCCACCAGCGCGTGGGCGAGACGGTTTGTCCAGTCCGCCAGCTCCTTGTAGGTGCGCCTGCGGCCATTGCCGATCAGTGCCTCATGATCGCCGAAACCTTGCTCGACCATCCGGTCGGTCAGTTCGACGGCGGCATTGAGGCGGTCGGGATAGTCAAACCCGTCCAGCAACAACTCGGGCCACTGATCGAAGGGGGGCAGGTTGTCACGCGCGAAGGTATCCGTATGGGCACTGGGCAAAAGGTTCATGGCGGGTCAACCTCCTGAGAGCATCTGGCGGGCAATCACCACTTTCTGAACGTCTGATGCACCTTCGTAGATGCGCAGCGCCCGGATTTCGCGGTACAGGCTTTCAATGATGTGGCCTGATCTGACGCCATCACCGCCATGCAGTTGCACGGCCTTGTCGATGACAGCCTGTGCCGTTTCGGTCGCGTGAAGTTTGGCCATGGCTGCCTCGCGCGTCACGCGGGGTGCGCCTGTATCCTTTGTCCAGGCGGCGCGATAGATCAGCAGGGCGCTGGCGTCCACGTCGAGGGCCATGTCGGCCACATGGCCTTGTACCATTTGCAACTCGGCCATCGGCGCGCCGAACAACTGGCGCTGGCGTACGCGCTGCAGCGTCTCGTCCAGCGCGCGGCGGGCAAACCCAAGTGCAGCTGCGCCGACCGTCGAGCGAAATACGTCCAGCACCGACATGGCGATCCTGAAACCGGATCCGGGTTCGCCAATCAGCGCATCCGCCGGCACCCGCACATTGCTGAATTGCAGCCGTGCCAGCGGGTGTGGTGCGATCACGTCCAGCCGTTCGGCAATCTCAAGCCCCGGCGTGTCCGCCGGAACAAGAAAGCATGACAGGCCCTTTGCGCCCGGTGCCTCTGCGGTGCGGGCGAACACGCAGTACAGGCCCGCAATGCCGCCGTTGGATATCCACGTCTTTTCGCCGCTCAGCACAAAGTGATTGCCGTCGCGGGTGGCGGTCATGTCCATGTTTGCAACATCCGAGCCGGAGCGTGGTTCGGACAACGCAAAGGCGGTCAGCACTTTACCGGCCCGCGACTGCCTCAGCCAATCGCGCTGCTGCGTTGAGCCGAACAGGGAGATGGCCCCGGTGCCCAACCCCTGCATGGCAAACGCAAAATCAGCCAATCCATCATGGCGGGCCAGTGTTTCGCGGATCAGGCAAAGGGTACGCACGTCAAGTGTTCCGGGGTGGTCCGGGTCGATGGCCGAGTGTTTGAGCCAGCCGCCTTCACCAAGCATTCTGACCAGCCCGATGCACGCGGCATCAACGTCCGAGTGGTCAACCGGAAGATTGTCCTTGCACCACTGGTCAAGTGAGGCAGCCAGCTCACGGTGACGGGGTTCAAAAAACGGCCAGTCCAGAAAGCTCGTGTCGGCCATCTCAGTTGCCCTCGAACACGGGCTTTTCCCTGGCGACGAACGCCTTGTAGGCGCGGTGAAAATCCTGCGTCTGCATGCAGATCGCCTGGGCCTGGGCTTCTGCCTCGATGGCCTGTTCGAGGCCCATCGACCATTCCTGGTTGAGCTGTGTCTTGGTGATGCCGTGGGCAAACGTCGGGCCAGCCGCGAGCTGGCCTGCAAGCGCCAGCGCCTCGCGTTCCAGTTCCGCAGCTGGTATCAGCCGGTTGTAGTATCCCCAGCGCTCACCTTCGTCTGCGCGCATGGTGCGTCCGGTATAGAGCAGTTCTGCTGCGCGTCCCTGACCGATGATGCGCGGCAGCATGGCACATGCGCCCATGTCACACCCGGCAAGGCCGACACGAGTGAACAGGAAAGCTGTCTTTGCCTCCGGTGTGGCAAGACGCAGGTCCGACGCCATGGTGATGATTGCACCGGCACCGACAGCCACCCCATCAACCGCAGAGATGACTGGCTTGCCGCACGCCAGCATGGCCTTGACCAGGTCACCGGTCATCCGGGTGAACGCCAGCAGTCCTTTCATGTCCATGCGGGTGAGCGGGCCGATGATGTCATGCACATCGCCGCCAGAGCAGAAGTTGCCCTCATTCGGCAGAAATACCACGACGTCCACATCATCGGCATAGGCGAGCGCGCGGAACGTATCGCGCAGTTCTGCATAACTGTCGAAGGTAAGCGGGTTCTTGCGATCAGGACGGGCCAGACGGATTGTGCCGATGCCATCTTTCAACGTCCAGTGGAAGTGCACCGGCTGCAGGTCTGCGAAAGCTGTCATGGCTTTTCTCCACTTGATCTGGCTGCCTTTTCCAGCAGCATCAACAACTGATCCGCCTCATGCGTGTTCAGGCCGGCGAGCAGACCATCGACCCAGCCTGCGTGGGCGCTGGCCATCTCCGCAAACACCTCACGGCCCTTTCGAGTGAGCCTGACGAGCAAGGCGCGCCGGTCGCCTTCAACCGGCACCCGCACGACCAGCCCGTCGTCTACCAGCCGGTCGACGATACCGGTCACATTGCCATTCGATACCTTGAGCCAGGAAGACAGCTCGCTCATGCGCAGGCCTTCGACGTGATGGTCCAGCGCAGCCAGCACGTCGAAGCGGGGCAGAGTGGTGTCGAACCGCTTGCGCAACCGCTCGCGCAGCTCTGCCTCCATCTGGCGCTGAAGCTTCAACACGCGCAGCCACACCCGGAGCCGCTGCTTTTCATCGCTGGTGTTGTTGGTGTGGGTTGCCGCTGTGGCGTGTTTCATGGCTGGCCCCCGTCCATCACGACTGTTTCTCCATTGACTGAAGCGGCCAGATCGCTGCACAGCCAGAGCACTGCTCCTGCAACTTCACCGGGTGCAATGAGCCGGCCGGTCGGCACGTCCTTGAGCAGGTGTTGCGTTGCATCTGCGTGGCTCATTCCGGTTTTTGCACTGATGTTGTCCAGCGTGCGGCTGGTCATCGGCGTATCAATGTAGCCTGGGCACACGGCATTCACCGTGATGCCCCTGGGGCCGAGTTCAACCGCCAGTGAGCGCACCAGTCCGACAACGCCATGCTTGGATGCACTGTAGGCTGAAATGTATCCGCCGCCCTGCAGTCCGGCAGTCGAGGCAATGGCAACCATCCGCCCGTCCTTGACGTTTCGCATGCAGGGCAGGGCAGCCTTGAAGGTGTTGAAGACGCCGGTGAGATTTACGTCGATCATCCGTTGCCACTGCTCAAGGTCCAGCTTGCTGAACGGCTGGCTTTCGGCAATGCCGGCATTGGCGATTACCAGGTGAAGTTGTCCGTCCCCGTCAGTGGCGCTGGCAACGGCCTTCGCCAGGGCCTCGGGATCGGTCACATCGGCAACAGCCGGTCTGATGCGCTCGTCTGCCGCCTTCACGGCGTCGAGCGCAGCAGCATTGCGCCCGGTGATGGTGACCTTGCATCCCGCCCCCGCAAGCGCATGAGCGATTGCCGCTCCCACGCCGCTTCCGCCGCCTGTCACCAGCGCATGCTTGCCAGACAAACCGGTCATACCTTGAATTCCTGAGCTTGCTGGGCTGCACGTTCTGCCAGCCTGTAAGCCTGATCGCGGCCTGCCAGATAGGGGGCCGGCCAGCTCGTGCCGTCGTCGCCAAGCTCAACGGCGGCATGCAATGTCCAGTACGGATCGGACAGGTGCGGCCTGCCGATACACACCAGATCAGCGCGTCCCGCCATCAGGATCGAGTTGACATGGTCGGGTTCATAAATGTTGCCGACCGCCATGGTGGCGATATCCGCTTCGTTACGGATGCGGTCAGAAAACGGTGTCTGGAACATGCGGCCATAGACCGGCCGGGCCCTAGTCGAGGTTTGCCCGGCCGACACATCCACGATGTCAACGCCAGCCTGCTTGAGGTGGCGGGCGATTTCCACCGCATCTTCCGGCGTGATGCCCTCATCGCCTGCCCAGTCGTGCGCGGATATGCGCACCGAAACCGGCTTCTCCTCAGGCCAGATGGCGCGCATTGCGGCAAAGACCTCCAGCGGAAACCGCAGGCGGTTTTCGAGTGATCCGCCATATTCGTCAGTGCGCTGGTTGGTAAGCGGCGAGATGAAAGACGAAAGCAGGTAGCCGTGCGCGCAATGCAGTTCGATCATGTCGAAGCCTGCACGATCAGCCATTTCTGTTGCAGTGACGAACTGCTCACGCACCCTGTCCATGTCTGCCCTGTCCATCGGCTTTGGCACCTGGTTGCCGGGCGACCACGACACGTCAGATGCTGCCAGCAAGGGCCAGTTGCCCTGTTCCAGCGGAGCGTCCATCCCTTCCCAGCCTATCTTGGTTGACCCCTTGGGGCCTGAGTGCCCGATCTGACAGCAGATTTTGGCTGTGGTTTCAGCATGAACGAAGTCGGTGATGCGTTTCCACGCGGCCTCATGATCTGGTGCATAAAGGCCGGGGCAGCCGGGGGTGATGCGGCCTTCGGGGCTGACACAGGTCATTTCGGTGTAAACGAGGCCTGCGCCGCCTTTTGCCCGTTCGCCGTAGTGCACCAGGTGCCAGTCGGCCGGGGTGCCGCCGGTCGCCTTGTATTGCGCCATGGGTGAGACCACGACGCGGTTCTCGAGGTTCATGCCGCGCAGCCTGAAGGGCGTGAACATGGGTGGCCTGACCGGCTCATTGGGGCCGATGCCGGCTTGTGACTGAAACCAGCCCTCCGCGTGTTTCATCCATTCAGGGTCGCGAAGGCGGAGGTTCTCGTGGCTGATGCGTTGTGACCGGGTCAGCAGCGAGTAGGTGAACTGCACCGGGTCGAAATCGAAGTAGCGCTCGATCTCCTCGAACCATTCAAGCGAGTTCCGTGCCGCCGATTGCAGCCGCAGAACCTCAAGCCGCCGCGCATCTTCGTACTTCTCGAAGGCGGCCGCCATGTCAGGCTCGGTGTGCAGGTATTGCGCCAGTGCGATTGCGCTTTCCAGCGCCAGCTTGGTACCCGAGCCAATGGAGAAGTGTGCGCTGGCCGCCGCATCGCCCATCAGCACCAGGTTTTGGTGGCTCCAGCGTTCGCACAGAACCCGTGGAAACTGGATCCAGGCTGAGCCGCGCAAATGCTTTGCGTTGGTCATCAGCGCGTGGCCGTCGAGATAGTCTGCAAAAATTGCTTCACACGTCGCAATCGAGTCTTGCTGGCTCATGTCGGCAAAACCGAAACGCTCATAGGTTTCCTCTGAGCATTCCACGATGAAGGTCGCAGTGTCTGAATCGAACTGGTAGGCATGAACCCAGATCCAGCCGTGTCTGGTTTTCTCGAATATGAAGGTGAAGGCGTCATCGAATTTCTGACGGGTGCCAAGCCAGATATAGCGGCACTTGCGCACGTCGATATCGGGCTTGAAGACATCTGCGAAGCGGCTGCGGGCCTTGGAGTTCACGCCATCAGGCGCGACGACCAGATCGTACCCTGACATCAATTTGTCGATGTCGTTGATCTCGGTTTCAAACTCGATTCTGACATCCAGCTCGCGTGCGCGCTTCTGCAGCAGCGTCAGCAGCTTCATGCGGCCGATGCCGCAAAAGCCATGGCCCGTGGAAACCTGTCTGGTGCCTTTGATGTGGACGGCGATGTCGTCCCAGTAAGCAAAGTTTTCGCGGATATCGGCAGCGCTTTCCGGGTCGTTGAGTGCCAGGTTGTCAAGCGTCTCATCAGAGAGCACGACACCCCATCCGAATGTATCGTCGGGCTTGTTGCGCTCAAACACGGTCACGTCGTGCGACGGGTCGCGAAGCTTCATGGAGATGGCGAAATAGAGGCCGGCAGGCCCACCGCCCAGACAGGCTACTTTCATCGGTCCTCCATGTGCTGGCGGTTGCTGGTTGTTCAATATATTTTAAATCTAAACATTTTTTACCCGAAGCTTCAAGTCTGAACGTCAGATGGTTTTGGCGTGTCAGGAGAAGTCAACAAACGGCTGGCGGGGTGCACTGCGGCTGCGAGTGAAGGGACTATTGGCGGACAGGTGTTCGTGTTCCAATGGGATACATGCGCCAATTTTTCTGCATGATGCAGAGGTGTTCGATTATGAAGGCAGGTATTGTAGCGATCGTCCGAAGGCATAACTTGTCTGTAACAAGCTACCAGCCGCCGCTGGAACAACTGCGTTCCAGCACACATCCCTTTTGCGATCCCGGATTGAAAGCAGGAAGCCATGAAGAACGAAGAGATCAAGCTTGATCCAGATGAGGAAAAGGCAGTCGAGGACCGCCTGGGCCTGAGCGCGCCTGCAATCTACGAAACCATTCGACGGGAAGGAGAGGAAGAGCTTGAGCGGCCCGCATTCTCACTGGCGCTGTCGGGTCTGATGGCGGGCATTGCAATCGGCTTTTCGGTGATCGGTGAGGCCATGTTGCGCGCCTACCTGCCGGATGCACCGTGGCGCCATCTGGTCGAGAGTTTCGGATACACGTTCGGGTTCATCATCATCATCATGGCGCGGCTGCAGCTGTTTACCGAGAACACGATGTCGCCGGTGCTGCCGGTGCTGATTGCCCCGACCTGGGGATCAGCCGGGCGCACACTGCGGCTGTGGGCGATTGTGCTGGCGGCAAACCTGGCGGGCTGTCTGATGGTTGCGGCGATGCTGGTTGGTGCAAGGCCGGTACCGGCGGAGGTGTTTGAAGCTGCAATGGGCATCTCTCACCACATGATGGAACTCGACGTGGCGCAGATGTTCGTGCGCGGGATTTTCTCCGGCTGGCTGATTGCCGCGCTGGTGTGGATGCTGCCCTCAGCCGGGTCTGCCAAGCTGTGGGTGATCGTGCTGATGACCTACATTATTGCAGCAGGCAGCTTTACCCATGTGGTGGCAGGCAGCGTCGAAGCGTTCATGCTGGTGCTGCATGGCGACCTCAGCCTGGCCGGTATGGTGTTCGAGTTTTTCCTGCCGGTTCTGGCGGGCAATGTGGCCGGTGGCACGTTGCTGTTTGCGGTGCTGAGCTATGGCCAGATTGCGCATGAGATCTAGCGGGGCCGACGGGTCAGCGCACGGCGTACAGCACGGCAAGCGAGGTGGCGTAGACGGCAAGCACGCAGGCTGAGTCGAGCCCCATGCCAAGCACCTTCGGTTTGCGCCGGACGAGAATGCCGGTGACGTAGATGGCGGTGACCATCAGGCCGAAAATCAGCGCGAGCAACTCGGACTTGCCCGCACCAGCCAGCAGCGTGCCGTCGCGGTACAGCATGTCAGCCGGCAGAAGCAGCGCCAGCATGATGAGGTTGGAGCCGAAGATGTTTGAAATCGCCATGGTGTAGGCCCCCAGCCTCACAGCGGCGAAGGTCGTGCTGATTTCAGGCAGGGAGGTTGCCGTAGCCAGCACGGTGACCCCGATAAAACTGGCGCCAAGGCCTGATTGTTGGGCGATGGCTTCTGCCGATGTGACCAGCACGATGCCGCCGATGAGGATGAGCGAGCTGTAGCCCGACATGCGCAGATAGAGCCGGGACAGGGAAACATCGGCCTGCCGTTTTGGCCGGTGAGAATTGGGTTCCGGCAGGGCTTCGGGAAGGTCGAGGGGGATCCAGTCGCTATTGGCATCGTAACGCCGCAGCAGCCAGATGGAACCGGCATAAAACAGGCCGAGCAACATGGTGCCTGCGCCAACGCCGAACGCCACCTCGCGGTCGCCGAAAATGCATGCCGCAAGCAGCACCGAAAGCAGGACAACAAGCAGAATGGCTTCAAGGGCATGGGTTGGCTTGCGCGGGTACATGGTCAGCACGCCTGTCACCAGCAACGCATCGGCTGCGGCCAGTATTGCGGTCTGCATGGTGATGCCGCCGAACAGGTTACCGAGCACGAGAGCTGCATTTCCTGCCACGGCGGCTGCGGAGGTGGTGACGATCTCGGGAAGCGAAGTGGCCGTTGCCAGCAGCACAAGGCCAACAAATTGGCTTCCCAGCCCGGTCCGATCGGATACGTCGTCGGCATCGTTGGCAAGGCCGTTGCCGGCGAACCAGACGCCAAGGGCGGCGGCAAGGAAGATGATCACGTTGGCCGCTAGTGGAAGGTGAAGTGTCATCTGGCCGGCCCTTGCCCGGGTGCTGGCGTCAGCCGCGTGGTTCGGGCCAGATATCGCGCACACTCTTGCGCATTGAGTTGCGCACATCGTTGATCTCGCCGGCAGAAATGCGGGTGTTCAGCAGCGACAGCACGGCGTTGACTGTGGCCTCTGCATCGTCGAGCGTGTCCGGCGACATGGCACCTGCAATGCTGGCGATGAAGTCCGGTTTCTCGCGCAAAGTTGAGGGTGTCCGCGACGGGTCCCAGCCATCAAAGTAGATGCCGCGCAGGAACAGGGGCAACTGGGCGGCAAGCTGTGCAGCCTCTTCCACACCCAGTTGGTCGCGCACGGTCTGCAAGGTTGCACGCAACAGGCGGAATGACTTGTTCGAGTCGTCCCACGGTACCAGTTCGTCGAGCTGGTGTACCCACTCGTTGGTGATCTGCATCGTATGATCCATTGTGGACATGTATGACGGGCGCATGGCGGTTTCCTCCTGTCTTGCAGCGGACGTCTTGCCGGGGCCGGTGTCAGTGGGTCATCAGCACCGGGATCGGGCATTCGCGAAGGACGGTATCCGTCGCCCCGCCAAGCACGAATTCACGCAGGCGCGAATGCCCCCAGGCGCCCATGACCAGTGCATCAGCATTGAAGGACGAGGCGGCGGCAAGCAGGGCCGGACCGGCATTGAAGTGGGACGCCTGCAGTGGTTCCACCTCGACCTTCACGCCGTGGCGCGCCAGACTTTCGGCAAGCGCGGAGGCCATCGGCAGCGCATGTTCGGCGTCGGCAGGCCTGGGGCAGACAATCCTCACACCACCGCTGGCGTGTTTCAGCAATGGCAGTGCATCGTATGCGGCACGGGTGGACTCCGGGGTGTCGCTCCATGCAACCAGTACCTTGTGCGGCGGTTGATCATGGACCATGCCGTCGGGCAGCACGTAGACCGGCCGGCCCGAACCCAGCAGGAGATCTTCAAGGGTCAGATCGGGCACCATGAAATCTTGCCCGGTGCGCTTGCGTGCTATGATGATTACATCTGCCGTGCGGGCATAGGCGAGGGTGCGGGAACTGTCCGGCACAGCGGCCTGATCCGGTTCGCGCCATTCGGCATGTGCCTGAGATGCGCTCGCTGCGGTGGTGAATGCCTTGTGAATATTGCGGGTGACAAGGGCCCTGTTCTCGAGAGCCTTGCGCGTCCACTCTTCGAGCAGAGGTCCGCGCAGCGCCGGGTTCACGCCAATCGCGTCGGCAGCGTGATATCCGACGACATGGCTGTTGGCCGATTCACAAAGGCCGAACGCATTGCTGAATATCGCGGCAGCATTTTCTTCGTCCCGGACAACGGCCAGAAGGGTTTTGAAGGGCATCCTGAAAGCCTCCGTGTTGACTGACGACACGATGGCAGATCGGCGGGCTCGAGGTGTTGACCTTGGTCAATGGCTGCGCGGTGGCAGGTTCGTACGGTCTGCTAGTGGCTGTCGGCCTGCGCCAGTTCAGCAAGGGCGCGGGGATCAACGATGCGCATGCGCTGGGCATCTTCCATTGAGATGATGCCCATGCGGCGAAGATGGGTAATGTTGCGGCTGACGGTTTCTATGGTCAGGCCCAGAAAGCCGGCTATCTCGGACCGGCGCAACGGTACGTTGACAACCTGCTGGCCCGTGGTCTCGTCGGTTTCGGTGAAATCCTTGTTGCCGGCGAGATACGACAGGAAACTCGCAACCTTCTCACGTGCGGTGAGCCGCCCGAGCACCGTCATCCAGTCGCGGGCTTCGTTCAGGTCATGCTGCAGCCGTGATACGAATTCGCGCTCGATGGCTGGTTCGCTTTGTAACAGCTTCTCGAACTCGGTCTTGCGAAAGCAGCACAGTTGAACGTCTGTTATACACTGCACGCTGTCGTGGCTCAGTTGCTCGTAGACCTCGCCAACACTGTGGCCGCGCGACAGGATTGCCACGATCTGTTCGCGGCCATCCGGCAGTAACCGGGTCAGCTTGACCAGACCGGATATGATGATTGCGACCAGATTGCTGGTCTCTTCCTGGTGAATGATTTCCTGATGTGCGGAAAAGTCCCGATGGCTCATGATACCGGCCAGGCGGTGGAGGCTGGAGCCTTCGAGGTGTGCGCAAATCGACAGCGGGCGGGCCGGGCAAGTCTTGCACAACTCGTCCAGAGGCTGAGAAGAGGCGGTAGCAGAAATCGTCAAACGAGGACTCCTCGAAGAGCGCGCCTTGTGTCCGCGCAGCACCAAAGCTGCCCCAAAGGGTTGGCGGACGCGGTCAAGTTAGCTGCCACCACGTAGGCTTTCAACCGATAGTAACGCGAGTGGCGAACAGACCGTTTACATCGGAAAGTTGCACATGTTGCGGCGAAACCCCTCAATCAGGAAGCGGTGCTGCAGCTTTGACAGTCCGGTCAGGGGGGCGTTGAAGAACAGCGCGTCCTCCCAATCCAGATGATGCGTCACGAGCTCGAATACATGGCGAAGCAGGTAGCCCAACGCATCGCGGTTCCAGCTTGTGCGTCCGGCTCCGGCTTCAGTGAACGGCTCATCCAGTTCCAGAATGCTGGTTTCCGCGTGGGCGTGTTCGTTGAGCGCCACTTCGATGCACTTCTTGCGCGTGGTGCACGCGTCCGGCTGGCCGGCAATAAGCTTGTAGAACAGTTCTTCGTTGCGGTGGCAGGCAGCCATCTGCTCGCGCATCCGCGACATGATGAGATGGCTGCCAGCGCTGATGTGACGGTGAGCGCCAAGTTCGTCGGCCAGCGTTTCCATGTCCCGGCACAACCTGCGCAGGTCCGATCTCTGCTCGCAGAGAAATTCGTAAGGGTCGATGATCTGTTGCGTTGGGCCAGACATGGTCATGTATGTACACCGGCTTGGAATATAGCGATTTTGCAGTGTTCCGGCTGGCTTGCATTGACACGTGTCAAATCTGCCTACTGGCCAATGCGGCCGGTGCCACCCAAGAATTTTGCCGTCGCTGCCATGCGTCTGGCTCATCGCCGCCTACCCGTTCGGGTAGGCAGTTGCCACACCGCTGGTGGAAATGGCTTTCCGCGGGTGTGAGGCGGCAGACAAGCCTGTTGCCTAAAGTGGTTTTCCGATCGACGGCCCGACACGAAGAAACGGGTGCGGCGAACAGGAGGAAACCACATGACGATGATGTTCAATGCCCCAGGCGGACTGAAGCGCGGCGACAAGGTTCTGGTGTGTGCCGACGATGACAGCTTCCGCACCTGCGACCAGATTTGCGGTGCGTTCGGGCTTGAGGCGATGTGTATTGCGCCGGAGGCTGGTGGAGGCATTGACCTGCTTCGGTTGCAGTCGGCGCTGTACGCGGATCGTCATGGCGAGGTGCGGGCGGTATTCGTCAGCCAGCAAGCTGCAGACGCTGCGCGCGATGTCATCGACATGGCCTGGCACGATGCAGCACTGGTGATCGACAGCGCTGTCGCCGGCGCTGCGTAAGCCGCTGCGCGAGCTGCCAGCAAACATCACACATCAATCTGCTTTCACGAGGGACTGAACCCATGAGCCATACTCTTCACCCGCTTCGCCGCCAGCGTCTGCAACGCTCCACGCTGGCCGTGCCGGGTTCCAACCCGTCGATGATCGAAAAGGCAGCCGACAGCGCCGCCGATGTGATCTTCCTCGACCTGGAGGACGCGGTTGCGCCACCGGAGAAGGAGAAGGCGCGCAAGAACATCATCCAGGCGCTCAATGACATCGACTGGAAGGCCAAGGGCAAGACCATGTCGGTGCGCATCAATGGGCTTGATACGCATTACATGTACCGCGACGTGGTGGATGTGGTGGAGCAGGCGGGCGACAAGCTCGACACTATCCTGGTGCCGAAAGTTGGTGTGCCGGCCGACCTGTACATGGTCGAGGCCATGGTGAACCAGATCGAGATGGGTGCCCAGCGCGAACCGCACGTTCAGCTTGAAGCGCTGATTGAAACAGCGCTCGGCATGGCCAATGTGGAAGAGATTGCAAGGTTTGGCGGACGGCTTGAAGCACTGCATTTCGGGGTTGCGGACTATGCGGCATCCCTGCGGGCGCGCACCGTCAACATTGGCGGGCTCAATCCGGATTATCCGGGTGATCAGTGGCACGCCGCCATCAGCCGGATGACCATTGCCTGCCGGGCCTATGGCTTGCGCGCCATTGACGGGCCGTTTGGCGATTTTTCCGATCCCGATGGCTACAAGGATGGCGCACGCCGCGCTGCGGCACTTGGCATTGAAGGCAAGTGGGCAATCCACCCGAGCCAGATCGAGCTTGCCAATGAAGTGTTCTCTCCGCCTGAGGCCGAAGTTACCCGTGCCCGGCGCATCGTCGAGGCACTGCGCGAAGCCGAAGCACAGGGCAAGGGCGCTGCCTCGCTTGACGGCAAGATGATTGATGCGGCCTCAGAGCGGATGGCCGCCAATGTGATCGCTGTTGCCGACGCTATCGAAAACCGCGCAAACGCCGCCTGATCCTACAGGGAGATCCAGCCAATGGACATTCACGAATATCAAGCCAAGGAAATTCTGGCCCGCTTTGGCGTGCCGTGCCCGCGTGGCGGGTTGGCATACAGCCCCGAGCAGGCGGCCTATCGTACTCATGAACTGGGTGGAGACCGGTGGGTGGTGAAGGCCCAGATCCACTCCGGTGGCCGGGGAGAGGCTGGCGGGGTGAAGGTGTGCAGCAGCGATACGGAAGTGCGTGAGTTCGCGTCAGGCCTGTTTGGCCGCCGGCTGATCACCCGCCAGACCGGTGACGAGGGCAAGATGGTTGGCCGGGTCTATGTTGAGGAAGCCGCCGACATCAAGCAGGAGCTTTACCTGGGGCTGGTGCTGGACCGGGCGTCCGAACGCATCATGGTGGTCGCGTCTGCTGAGGGTGGCATGGAAATCGAAGAGCTTTCGGAAAAGCACCCGGATGCGATCCTGCGCATGACCATCGATCCGGCCACCGGTTTTCTCGAATACCAGGCGCGTGAACTGGCCTTCGGGCTGGGCTTGCAGTCTGGCCAGGTGGCGCAGGCGGCGAAGATCTTCCGGGCGTGTTACCGGGCATTCCGTGATCTTGATGCGACGATGGTCGAGATCAACCCGCTGATCGTGACTGCCAAGGGCGAGCTGATGGCGCTGGATGCCAAGATGTCGTTCGACGACAACGCGCTGTTCCGCCACCAGGACGTGTCTGAATTGCGCGACATGAGCCAGGAGAACCCGGTGGAGGCGCGCGCGGCAGACCGCGGGCTCGCCTACATTTCGCTGGAGGGCAATATCGGTTGCATGATCAACGGGGCCGGCCTTGCCATGGCAACCATGGACATGATCCGGCTGAAGGGCGGTGCGCCGGCCAACTTCCTGGACATTGGTGGTGGGGCAAGCCCGGATCGGGTGCTGACGGCATTCCGCTCGGTACTCGCCGACCCCAAGGTCGAGGCGATCCTGGTCAACATTTTCGCCGGTATCAACCGCTGCGACTGGATTGCCGAAGGCGTCGTGCAGGCGTTCGAAAAGGCAGAGATCAACATCCCTGTGGTGGTGCGGTTGTCCGGCACCAACGTGGAAAAGGGCAAGCAGATCATTGCCGACTCGGGGTTGCCGATTGCCACCGCCGACACACTGGCCGAAGCAGCCGAAAAGGCCGTCGAGGTTGTTCGCAAACAAAAGGCTGCCTGAGCGCGCTCGCATCGCCAAGGAGATATCCGATGAGCATTCTGATTGACGAAAACACCAAGGTCATCGTGCAGGGCATTTCGGGCCGGATCGGCCAGTTCCATGCCGAGGACATGATGAAGAACGGCACTCAGGTTGTCGGTGGCGTGACGCCGGGCAAGGGTGGCCAGTCGATGCTGGGCGTGCCGGTGTTCAACACCATGAAGGGTGCAGTGCAGGAGACCGGAGCAACCGCCTCGATCGTGTTCGTGCCGCCGCCGTTTGCCGCTGATGCGATCATGGAAGCCGCCGACGCGGGGATCAGGTACTGCGTTTGTGTGACCGACGGCATTCCTGCGCAGGACATGATCCGGGTGAAACGTTTCATGCGCCGCTACAAGGCGGAGAACAGGATGATCCTCACGGGGCCGAACTGTGCCGGTACCATCTCGCCGGGCAAGGCGATGATGGGCATCATGCCGCCGCACATCTATTTGCCGGGCCGGGTCGGTATTGTGGGCCGGTCAGGTACACTGGGCTATGAGGCAGCGAGCCAGATGAAGGAGCTCGGGATAGGTGTGTCCACCTCGGTGGGTATCGGGGGCGATCCGATCAACGGGTCGAGTTTCCGCGATATCCTCGAACTGTTCGAGAATGACCCGGACACAGATGCGGTGCTGATGATCGGTGAAATCGGTGGCCCTCAGGAAGCCGAGGCTGCTGCCTTCGCGCGCGACCACATGAACAAGCCGGTTGTGGCATTTGTGGCCGGTTTGTCTGCGCCCAAGGGCCGGCAGATGGGCCATGCCGGGGCCATCATCTCGGCCTTTGGTGAAAGCGCACAGGAAAAGGTGGTCATTCTGGAGGAAGCTGGTGTTACAGTGGCTCCGAACCCGTCCAGCATGGGTGAGACGGTTGCCGCGGTACTCAAGCAACACCAGCTTGCAGCCTGATCACCCAGTCCCGAAGGAGTGAGACAAATGCCTGCCAGCCCGGCCGCAGTCGAGCCGAGCCGCCCTCGCGCGGTCGTCGACAATGGCAACGCACAGGACTATCGCGAGCATGTTGATGGCTTGCTGACCAACCTGCTGGACAATGTGGTGCGTCAGCACGAGCCCAGGCTGGCGGGGTTGTTGTCCGGCGAAGCAGACATGGACCCCGGTGATACGGGCCTGTTGATCAAGGCGCTGCAGGCCATTGGCCTGAGGTTTCAGTTGGGCAGCATCGCGGAGGAGATTTCTCAAACCCAGACGCTGCGCAGCGTTGAGACGAGTGCCGGCCCCGATGCAGTGATCGGGTCGTTTCATGCAGCCCTTGCGAAGGCGGCGTCCGGCGGGGTGGAACCGCAGGTGCTGGCGCGGGTGCTTAATCGCATGGAAGTGACGCCGACCATTACAGCGCACCCGACCGAGGCCAAGCGCACCACGGTGCTGGAGGCCTACCGGCGCATTTACCGGACGCTGGTGGAGCTTGAATCAAGCCGATGGACGCCACGCGAACGGGACCGTCTGACGCTGAAAATCCGCAACCAGATCGAACTGCTCTGGCTGACCGGGGAACTGCGGCTGCACCGGCCGACGCTTGATGAGGAAGTGACCTGGGGGTTGCACTTCTTCAATGAGACGCTGTTCTCAGGCGCGGTTGAAGCGTGGCGCGACCTGCAGGATGCCCTTGCACGGCATTACCCGGAAGACGGTATAGAGGCGCCTGCGGTGTTGCGGTTCGCCTCGTGGATTGGTGGCGACCGGGATGGCAACCCCAACGTGACGACGGCGGTGACCTATCGAACCTTGCTGAAGATGCGCGACAACGCGTTGAGGCACTATGTGGGCGAGCTGGACAGGCTGATCAGCATGTTGTCGATCTCGGACCGGATTACACCGGCCCCGGAAGGCTTCCGGCACCAGCTCGATGCGCTGCTGGCACGGACCGGCCAGCGAGAAGCGATAGAGCGGCGCAACTCCCGCGAACTTTTCCGGCAGTTCCTGTCCGCGATGCAAATGCGGCTGCGAGCCAATATGGGTGATACGTCCGGTGGCGCGCTGCCTTATCGCGGGCCGGAAGACATGATGGCCGACCTCAAGGCGCTCGAAACAGGGCTGCACGAAGCGGGCGCAGGCCAGGTGGCACAGGCAGAAGTGGCGCCGTTGCGATGCCAGGTGGCTACGTTTGGTTTCAGGACGGCGTCGCTGGATGTGCGGCAGAACTCGGCCGTGATCAACCGGACGGTCGATGCGCTGTTGAAGCAGTCTGGCCAACCGGGCAAGGACGACGGCCGCGCGGCATGGCGCAAGAGTTTGCTGGGCCCGTCTTCGGACATGGCTGCTGCCGAACCAGGCGCATTGTCACCTGAGGCCAACGAAACCGCTTCGCTGTTCAGGTTGCTGAGCGACCACCGCTATGACAGCAAGGCGATTGGCGCATTCATTCTGTCCATGACCAGTTCGGTGGATGACATTCTGGCAGTGTGCTGGCTGGCCCGCCATGCCGGGGGCGGCCGGCAGATATCGGCGGCGTTCCCGCGGGTGGTGCCATTGTTTGAAACCATAGAAGACCTGGAGCAGGCGCCGGCCATTCTGGACGAGTTGCTGGAGTCGCCTGAAGCGGCAGGTGCGCTGGTGCGCAATGGCGAAATCGAGGTGATGCTGGGTTACTCGGATTCCAACAAGGACGGCGGTTACCTGACCAGTGTCTGGGAGTTGGCCAAGGCGCAGACGAAGATCGTCAACACCTGCAAGGCACACAATGTGAAGGTACGCTTCTTTCATGGGCGTGGTGGATCGGTGAGCCGGGGTGGTGCGCCGACGGGCCGTGCCATTGCTGCACAGCCTGCCGGTACGGTCGATGGCAGGATGCGGGTGACGGAGCAGGGTGAAGTCGTGTCGGGCAAGTACTCCAACCGGGGCACGGCCCGCACCCATCTTGAATTGCTGGGTGCATCGGTGCTGTCGCACTCGCTGACGCCGGAGGGCACCCAGTCGCGCAGCACCACGGTGCATGCCGACGAAATCAACGCGCTGTCGCAGGCCGCTGTCGCGACCTATCGCGACCTGCTGGAGCGGCCCGGGTTCCTGACTTATTTCCAGACTGCCAGTCCGGTGGAGGAGCTGACGCTGCTCAAGATCGGTTCGCGCCCGGCCCGCCGGTTCGGTGCGGGCAGCCTGGACGACCTGCGGGCCATTCCGTGGGTGTTTGCGTGGAGCCAGAACCGGCACATGATCACCGGCTGGTATGGTCTTGGCACAGCACTTGAGCAGGCGCTCAAGCGAGATGGCGTGGACAGCCTGCGCACGTTGTTCAATACATCCCGCACCTTCAAGCTGGTGATTGATGAGGCTGAAAAGGCGCTTTACCAGGCGGACATGGAGATTGCCGGGCTGTACGCCGGGCTGGTGCCGGATGATGCGGTGCGGGAGGAAATCTTCGGCCTGATCAAGGCAGAGCACGCGCGCTGCTCAGAGGCGATCCTCGAAATCATCGGTGGCGATGAACTGGCGTTCCGGTTTCCCGTGTTCCGCAACCGGCTCAAGGGAGCATGGGACGATATCAGTGGATGCAATCGCTGGCAGGTGGAGCTGCTCAAGCGCTATCGCGGCGCAGAAGAAGACAGCGATGAGCGCAACCTGGTGCGGGTGCCGTTGCTGTTGTCGATGAACTGCATTGCCACCGGGCTTGGCTGGACAGGCTAGGTGACGGACTGTCGCTCCATGAAACGGGCGACGGCGGTGGCGCGATTTGGCACCCCAAGCTTTTCATAGATGAGCTTCAGGTGATACTTGACGGTATTCTGCGAGATGCCGAGGCGGGCAGAAATCTGCATGTTGCTCCAGCCGCGCGCGAGGGCCTGAAGGACTTCAAGCTCGCGGCCGGACAGCTGCTGGAAGGGGTCGTTGTCCAACGCCGCCATGTCTACGTAAGGAAAGCTGATGCGGCCGCTGGCAACGCTGGTGAGGACGGTGAGCACCGTGTCGGGGCAATCTTCGTGGGTGCAGAATCCCCAGGCGCCTGATTGCATGGCATCGCGCAGCTGGGCCGGGTGCTGGGCCGGCAGGTGAAGCACAACCCGCGCGGTGGGGTTGGCCTGACGGATTCGGCGCACGGTCTGGGCGATGTCGGTATCGTAGATACGGGCGCTGACCAGCACGATGGCATGACGGCAGCCACTTATGTCGCGCAGTGCCATGGCTGCGGTGTCGGTGGCTGTGGCAAGCGAGAACCGGCCTGATGCGTGCAGAACCTGCTCGAGCGTGGCGGCGAACCAGGCGTTGCCGCCGATCACGGCAACCGGCGTGCACTCATCCCGGGCTGCAGCGGTTCCGGTTGCATCAAAAGGTGTCTCAAGCTGTTTCAGCATCGCTGTCATCATCTGTCCGCCTTTGTGCCACCTGCCGCACGGTGGTTGTTGAGATCTGCATGATTTCAGGGCCAACACTCAATTGCCAATGGTTTCGGGGCGATATGTAAACACAAAAATTCACAATATTTCATTTTGTAAATTATGTAATACGCATATATTGCAATGCGAAACATGATGGTGCAGTGCGGTAAGTGTTTGTTGGCGCAATGGCTTGCGTTGCCTGTTCGCGTCTGATTGGCTCATCGGGCTGTACTGCTGCTGCTTGTGAAAGGGTGTTGCATTTCGCTTGTTCCTGGAAAATTTGATGGCCAGCCCGCCGCTGGTTCGCTGAATGCGCCTTCCATCGGCGCGGGGCCGGTGCGCAAGCTGTGTACCGATTGCGGCGTATCGCGCAGCTCTGATCCGGGCCGTTGCGGCAAGGCATGCCAGTTCATAAAGCCGGATTACCCGGCCATGGAAGAACGCGTCCATGGCCGTGCGCGCGATCCTGGCCGGCCGGACGAACTGCACTTTGGTCCATTCCGCCGGATGGTCCGGGCGCGCATGAACCCCACGGTGGACGGCGCGCAATGGACCGGCATAGCAACCTCCATCGGCGAACGGCTGTTGCGCTCAGGGGTGGTGGATGCGGTGCTGACCGTGGTGGCGGATGCGCAAGACAAGTGGCGGCCGGTTCCGGTGATTATTACCGACCCGGCCGACATGCGCCATGCGCGCGGCATGCGGATGGGGTATTCGCCCTTGCTTGCGCTGCTCGAACCGGCAAAGGCTGCCGGGCACAGGCGCATCGCTGTCATCGGCATACCGTGCCAGATACATGCCTTGCGGGTGCTGGAAGCGGAGCTGGGGTTTGACCGCATACACGTGATCGGTACGCCGTGTTCGGACAACACCACGACGGAACGGTTTCACCAGTTTCTCGACCTGCTGAGTGACACACCTGAGCGCATCACCTATCTCGAGTTCCGGGCGGACTATTTCGTCGAGGTACGGTTTGATGATGGCAGGGTACAGGAGATACCGTTTCTCAAGCTGCCGATATCGAAACTTCCGCCGGACTTCTTTCCGCTGACCTGCCGGACCTGCGTCGACTACACCAACGTGCTGGCTGATATCACGGTTGGTTACATGGGCGGCGAGGGAGAGCAGTGGCTGATCGTGCGCAATGAGCGCGGCGAGGAGTTGCTGGCAGCGCTGGGAGACGACGTGGTTGTGAGTGAACCGGGTAGTGCGGGCAAGCGGGCGTCGTCAGTCAAGGGGTTCATCGAGAATACGGCGCGTGCGGCAGGCGGCCTGCCGCTGCGGGCCATGCCGGACTGGCTGCGGCCGGTGATGGCGTGGGTGATGCCGAGGTTCGGTCCGCGTGGGCTGGAGTTTGCCCGCACCCGGGTGGAGATGAAGGCAGCTGAAACGGTTCTGCACCTGCGCCGCCAGGAAAGGCCGCGGATGAAGAACATGGTGCCGGCGCACGTGTGGAAGCTGGTCGAACCCTACGGGCTTGAGCCGGAGCCGGGTGAACGGACCGACTAGGCCCGATCAAAGACTGCGCATCAGGTTCCAGGCCTTGAAGCTGAGCTCGTAGCCTGCCTCACGCAACGCACGGAAGGCTTCCGGCGACAGGTCGCTCAACGGCATGGCAAGCTTGCTGTCGTCCCTGCCGGCGATGGCATCGGCGATGGATGCGCCAAACACGGTGCCCGGCGAGATGCCGCGTCCATTGTAGGCGATTGCCGTGTAGAGGTTTTCAGCGAGCTTGTGGACGCGTGGCACATGGTCTTTGGTGAAGGCAATGCGGCCATGCCAGGCTTTCTCCCACTTCACATCTCCCAGTTCGGGGAAGTAACGCTTCACCGCCTTGCCTGCCCAGCGCCGTGACAGGCCGTCCTCACCGCCCATCAGTTTGCCCATGGAGCCGATGATGAGGCGGCCATGGGCATCGCGGCGGGCAGACATCATGACCGTGCCGGTATCCCAAAGACCCTGGCGTTCATGCAGGATGCGGTCATCGCCGCCAGTGAGTGGTTCGGAGGCGAACTGGAAATAGTGGATCGGCGTGAAGGCCTGGTTGAGGCCGGGCCACAGCTCATCCGTGTAGGCGTTGGTGGCGAGCACCACATAATCTGCAGTGACGATGCCGGTGGGCGTGGTCAGGCGCCATTTGCCATCGGCCCGGTCGAGGCTGGTGACGCGGGTGCCGGTGTGCAGCCTGGCACCTGCGCTGACCGCGGCACGGGCGAGGCCTCGCGCGTAGCCCATCGGGTTAATGGTGCCGGCGCGCCGGTCCAGCAGGCCACCGTGGAAGGCGGATGAGCCGATCTTGTCCCGGGCCTGCTGACGGTCCAGAAGCTCTACAGGCGCGCCCAGCTTGTGCCACTGGTTGTAGCGGTTGGTCAGGTCTGC
>JAWVYF010000007.1:0-26403 GCA_033722845.1 Anderseniella sp.
CAGTGCGTTCTGACCCCTGGAAGGAGTGAAAATTACAATCTTCGTGATTGTGACCTTCAGTTCTCAGATCATTACTATAGTGCGGCAATTTGCGCTTGACCATACACAAAGACCATCAAGCGGCTAAAAACGCTCAATGTTCCGAAGCGTGCTTACGCAACGTAATATTCCGGATTTGCGCAGAACGGCTGCTGCAGGCGTCAGATGGCCAGTTCGAGGCGCTCTCGCAAGGTGCTCACAAGTGGCTTTTTCATCACGTTTTTTCGCCCTGCAAGCACTGCTTCTGACCGCAAGATCAGCCCGTCTTCCAGCACTTTCAACCGGTTTGCCTTCAGCGTCGAACCGGTTGTCGTGATGTCGACGATGATCTCTGCCGAGCCCGCTGCCGGTGCGCCTTCGGTGGCCCCGAGGCTTTCAACGATGCGGTATCCGGTCAGCCCGTGACCGGCAAAGAACCGCCGTGTCAGCTCAAGGTACTTGGTCGCCACCCTGAGCCGGTGGCCATGCGTGGCATAAATCTCGCCGGCCACCTGGTCGAGGTCGGCAATGGTGGCAACGTCCAGCCAGCATTCCGGCACGGCAACCACCACATCAGCCGGGCCAAAGCCGAGCCGCAGCACCACGTCCGCCACAGGGTCATCAGGGCTGATGGTTTCGCGCAACAGGTCTTCGCCCGTCACGCCCAGGTCAACAGTGCCGTCCTTCAGGGACTTGGCAATCTCGGACGCCGACAGGAACGCCACGTCGAGCCCGTTGATGCCCTTCACCTCACCCTGATAGCCGCGCGCTGATCCGGTCTTGACGATCTCGAACCCGGCGCGCGCGAACATGCCCTCCGCCGCTTCGCGCAGACGGCCCTTCGATGGCAGGGCGAGTGTCAGCTTTGCGCTGCTGCTCATGACTCCACCTCCAGCAGGCGGCTTGCCTGAATGGCGAGGCCCACGGCCGGGATCTGCCGGCCCGCCCCGATATCGGCCAGCATGGTGTCATAGCGCCCGCCACCGGCAATATTGTCCAGTGCGCCATCGGCGCGCTCGCGATCGATCTGGAAGACAAAGCCCGTGTAATACTCAAGGCTGCGTCCGAACACGGCGGCAAACTCGGTCGCACCTGTGTCGATACCGGCATCCTGCATCTCACCCAAGCGGGCATGAAACAGGTCCACCGCGTCGGCAAACGTCTTGCCGGTTTTCTCCGCCAGCGCCCGCAACTCGCCCAGCGCCTTGCCCGGCTCGCCGCGAATGGCGAGGTAATCGTTGATCAGGCCAACCTGCTGCTCGCTCAGCGGCGGCTCGGACCGGTCGTTCAGCTTCTCGGCCAGCCGGCTCGCCACCTGTTCGACGCTGCGGCCCGCCACCATCTGCAGGTCAAGCTCATCGAGATGCTTCTCGACATAGGTTACGGGATCGAGCGAACTGGCCTGCATGTCGTCCAGCAACTGCGAGATCGCCGAGCGGCTGCGGGGCTTGCCGCCGGCCAGCTGGTTGAGCAGGTCGCGGAAGGCGCGCGGCCGCCAGAACTGCCGCTTCAGCCGGTTGCGCCAGCGCTCCGGCATGTCGATCGATTGCAGCAGCGCATCGAACAGGCCGAGATCGCCGATCTGGATGCGGTAGCCGTCAACGCCCGCAGCCTTGAGCGCAGCCAGCGTCAGCGCCAGAACCTCGGCGTCATCGCGCGCCGTGTCGCCTGCGCCAAAAATCTCAAGCCCCACCTGGTCCAGTTCGCGCACCGGCACCGCCTGCCCGCTGACGGGCGTGTGGCGAAACGCCTTGCCGGCATAGCAATAGCGCGCAGGCGCGCCTGCATCGCTGGCGTGTTCCAGGTGATAGCGGCAGGTGGGCACCGTCAGGTCCGGCCTCAGGCAAAGCTCCTCGCCATCGGGGCTCGTAAACAGGTAGGTGCGCGCGCGGATATGCTCGCCGGAGCGTTCCAGAAACAGGTCGGCGGGCTGGATCACATCAGGGTCGATGAACTCTGCGCCCGCTGCCTCGAACGCTGGCACCATGGCGGCGTTGAGCGCATCAAGCGCGCGGCGCTGCTGGCTGGATTTTCCGGGCATTGTCTGGTCAGACCTCGTACGGTGCGAGGATTTTTTCAACCTCGGCAACCAGATCGGCCTCGGCCACAGTGACCTGCGCCGGGCGCTGTTCCACCCAGTCGGCGCGGTCGGCAATGTCCTTGGCGGCCTCACGGCCTGCAATCAGGTCCTTCAGCGTCACCTGGTCGTTGGCGCGTTCATCGCCACCCTGGATCACCGCCACGGCAGAGCCACGCCGGTCGGCATATTGCAACTGCTTGCCGAACTGCTTCGGGTTGCCCTGGAACAGTTCTGCCCGGATGCCCGCACCGCGTAATGTCTGCACCATGCGCTGGTAGCGGCCAAGGCTGTCGGCATCGCGGTCCATGATGCACACCACCACGGGGGCCTGAACTGATTGTGTGTCCAGCTTGCCGAGGTTCTTCAGCGCCGTCATCAGGCGCGACACGCCGATGGAGAACCCGGTCGCCGGAACGGTCTGCCCGGTAAAGCGTTCGACCAGCCCGTCATAGCGCCCGCCACCGGCGACGGAGCCGAACTGCACCGTCTCGCCCTTCTCGTTGGTCACGTCGAACAGCAGTTCGCACTCATAGACCGGGCCGGTGTAGTACTCGAGCCCACGGACCACAGAAGGGTCGATCTTGATGCGGGTTTCGTCGTAGCCGGCACCGCGCACAAGCGCCTCTATAAGCGCCAGTTCTTCAGTCCCTTCATTGCCATCGATTTTGCCGGTCGATACGTAATCCAGCACCTTCTGCGTTTGCCCGGTATCGAGCCCCGCGCCCTTGGTGAAGTCGCCGGACTCGTCCTTGCGGCCTTCGCCCAGCAGCAGCGCCACGCCCTCCGGCCCGAACTTGTCCAGCTTGTCGATGGCGCGCAGCACCGCGAGCTTCTGACCATCGTCAGTCACGCCGATGGCCTCCATCACACCATCCAGCACCTTGCGGTTGTTGACCCGCACCACATAGTCGCCGCGCGCAATGCCCAGCGCTTCCATCGTGTCGGCCATCATCATGCACATCTCGGCATCCGCCGTGACATTGGGCGCGCCCACCGTGTCGGCGTCGAACTGCATGAACTGGCGGAACCGCCCCGGCCCCGGCTTTTCATTGCGGAACACATAGCCCGCCCGGTAGGTGCGGTAGGGCAGCTGGATGTCGTTGATGTTCTGCGCCACGTGCCGCGCCAGCGGGGCGGTCAGGTCATAGCGCAGGCTCATCCACTGCTCGTCGTCATCGGTCAGCGAGAACACACCTTCGTTGGGCCGGTCGCTGTCGGGCAGAAACTTGCCCAGCGCATCGGTATATTCGAACAGCGGCGTTTCAACAGGGTCGAAGCCGTACAGCTCGTACACCTGCTTGATCTTCGCGCACATCGCCTCGACCGCGCGGATGTCTTGCGCTTCGCGGTCAACAAAGCCGCGTGGCAGCCGGGCCTTGGGCCGGTTGGGTTTCTGCTTCTTGGACATGAAAGACAGGACGCTCGGGTTTCGCGTGTCAACTATTTGTAGCGCCTTCTACAGGTATGGCGCGCGCCCTTCAAGGCGCTAAGGCGCACACCTTGGCAAGGCCATCTTGTTGGGGCACACTTGAGACCGTGATGAGCGAGATACTCGACAAGGCGGCTGTTCTGGAAGCCAATGACGCATTCTACGATGCGTTTCGCCAGCGCGACTACCTGGCGATGGAGAAGCTGTGGTCTGCCAAGGGCCGGATCTGCTGCTATCACCCCGGCTGGCCCGGCATTACCGGCCGGGAAGACGTACTCGACAGCTGGTACTCCATCCTCGTGCTGGGCGACACGCCCGATATCGACGTCAGCGATGCAACGGTCATCCGCAACGGCAACACCGCCATGGTGTTCTGCACCGAACACCTGGGCCAGGTGTCGCTGATCGCCACCAACACCTTCGTGGTGGAGCAGGGCGAATGGCGCATGGTTCATCATCAGGCCGCGCACCTGCCGGGCTGATGTATCTTGCACTATAGCGCGCTTGGCACGCACAATAGTGCGCATTAAACAACTCTTTCCAACGCACTGCACCTCCCGCCAAGAGGAGGATGGAAGATGTACGGGAGGACACCATGAGCGAGCCTGCGCTCTATAACGCCGCGCTTGACCTGGCGGACCGTCACCTGGCCGAAGGCCGCGGCGACAAGGTTGCATATATTGATGACGAACGGCAGTTGACCTTCGCCGGACTCGTTGCAGGTACGCGCAAGGTTGCAAACATTCTTGAAGACCTTGGCACAGCGCGCGAGTCGCGGGTTTGCGTGTTGATGCACGACACCGTCGACTGGCCGTGTGTGTTCCTCGGTGCCATCCGCGCCGGCATCATCCCCGTGGCGCTCAATACGCTGCTGACCACCGACCAGTACAAGTACATGCTGTCCGACAGCCGCTCGCAGGTGCTGTTCGTGTCGGCGGCCTTGCTGCCGGTGGTCGAGCCCATTCTGGGCGATCTGCCGTTTCTGAAACACGTCATCGTGGCAGGCGGCGATGCGGGCGGGCACAAGCCGCTGGCCGGGTTGATGGCGGCGGCCTCCGATGACCATGAGCCGGCAGAGACCTCGTCCGACGAGGTTGCCTTCTGGCTCTATTCATCCGGGTCGACCGGCCAGCCCAAGGGCGTCATGCACGTGCACGCGAGCCTGATGGACACCGCGCGCACCTATGGCGCAGGCACGCTGGGCATCAGCGAGGGAGATGTCTGCTTCTCCGCTGCAAAACTGTTCTTCGCCTATGGCCTGGGCAATGCGCTCACCTTCCCGCTGTCTGTCGGGGCAACCACCGTGCTTTATGCTGGCCGCCCGACGCCGCAGGATGTGCAGGCCCGGCTGAACAAGCACGACGTGACGATCTTCTTCGGCGTGCCGACGCTTTATGCCGCCATGCTGGCCGACAAGTCGATCACGCCGGAGACGGGGTCCTCGCGGCTTGCCAAGTGCATCTCTGCCGGTGAGGCGCTGCCATCTGAGGTTTCCGCCGGATGGCACAAGCGGTTCGGCATCGAGATCTGGGATGGCATTGGCTCGACCGAAATGTTGCACATCTTCCTGTCCAACGGCCCGCAGGGCCAGAAGCGTGGCACCACCGGCAAGGCCGTGCCGGGCTACGGCCTCAAGCTGGTCGATGAAGACGGCAACGAACTGGGCAGCGGCGAGATCGGCGAGCTGCTGGTGTCAGGCGCGTCGTGCTGCAACGGTTACTGGAACAAGCGCGAGAAGACCCGCTCGACATTCGAGGGCAAGTGGGCGCGCACCGGCGACAAGTACATCCGCGACGAAGACGGTTTCTACCAGTACTGCGGGCGCACCGACGACATGTTCAAGGTGTCCGGCATCTGGGTCTCGCCATTCGAGGTCGAGTCGGCGCTGGTCAGCCATGAGTCCGTGCTGGAGTGTGCCGTCGTCGCCCACGAGGATGACGAGGGTCTGGTCAAGCCGAAAGCCTTCGTGGTGCTCAATGAGGGCTTTGACGGCAATGGCTTGTTCGATGTGCTGAAGGACCACGTGAAGGCACAGGCCGGCCCGTGGAAGTATCCGCGCTGGATCGAGTTCGTGCCGGACCTGCCAAAGACCGCGACGGGCAAGATCCAGCGGTTCAAGCTGCGCGCATGATTGCCGGTGACGGCGTCATCGAGGCTGCGGGTCAGCGGCTTGAGGCGAAGTGGATCAATGGCCCGGCGGATGCGCCGGTCATCCTCATGCTGCACGAAGGGCTGGGCTCTGTCGCCCTGTGGCGAGACTTTCCCGATCAGGTGGCCGCGCAAACGCAGTGCCCGGTTCTGGTGTGGTCACGGGCAGGGTATGGCAAGTCTGATCCGGTCTCTCTGCCGCGCCCGCTGAGCTACATGCACGACGAGGCCACGCAGGTGCTGCCGCAGATTATAGCGCAGCTCGAAGGCCGGTCACATGTGCTGCTGGGGCATTCGGACGGAGCCTCCATCGCCCTTATCCATGCCGGCCGGTGTCCACAACCCGGCTTGAAGGGGCTGGTGCTGATGGCGCCGCATGTATTCGTGGAAGACATTTCGATTGAGGGTATCGAGGCGGCGCGCGAGGCCTGGCAAAACGGTGGCTTGCGTGACCGGCTGGCCCGTCACCATGGGGTCAATGTCGATTGCGCCTTTCTGGGTTGGAACGGAGCCTGGCTCGACCCCGGCTTCCGGTCGTGGAACCTTGAAGAATTCCTGCCCGGCATCAAGGTGCCGTCGCTGCTCATTCAGGGGCGCGAGGATGAGTACGGCACGCTCGCCCAGATCGACGCCATTGCTGCAGGCGCAGCCGGGCCTGTCTCCACCTGCATCCTTGATGAGTGCGGGCATTCGCCACAAAAGGACCAAACAGCCGCCGTACTGGACGCTGTCTCGGCATTCATGACGGAGCTTTGAGCCATGACGGCGATCAACCGGCGGCACTTCGTGGGCGGTCTCACCGCCGCCACCTTCATTCTTCCGGCCCATGCGGCCAATGGCTATCGCGCTTATGCCGAGGCCATGCTGGCCAACCCGCCGCGCGGTGCCGTCATCCGGCCCGACCTTGAGCAGTATCTCGACCTGCTGGCCGCCGAAGCCCGTTACCGGGCGCGCCGTACACCGGTCGAAGGGTCAGACCTGTTGCGCGATATGGCCCGTGCGCAGGCACTTGAAATGGTCAAGGGCAACTTCGTCGGCCACAAGTCTGCATCAGGGCACAGCTTCCGTGCCCGTTTCGAGGCCTTTGCCGATCCCGACCAGCGCGGCGACTTCGGCGAGAACGCCGCCCGCGACCGCCAGCGCGGCGAGGTGGACAAGGAAAAGGCGCGCCGGCTGTTCCTGCAATGGATGGACTCCGCCGGTCACAAGCGCAACATGATGAACCGCTGGTACCGGTTTGTTTCCACCGGCGCGGCCCAGGTCAATCATCACCTCTACGCTGTACAGATTTTCTGGGAGCGGTAATGCTGTCACCCCATGACGGGTGATTCTGCGAAACTGCGCGATGCGGCGCTCAAGCACTACAAGGCTGGCCGCTTTGCAGAAGCAGTGCAGTTGCAGGTGCAGGTGGTCAACGCCATCGGCGGGCTGAACCCCGAGAGCGTTGATGACCAGAAACGGTTGGCCGCCTTTCTGTTCGCTGCCGGAGACCACAAGTCTACCGCCGCCGTCATGGGGCAGGTGGTCAAGCTTGCCCCTGATGATGCCGAAGCGCTTACCAACCACGCCGTATCGCTGTCGCGTATCGGCCAGCATGAGTTGGCCGTGCAGTCCCTTCAAACAACAGTGGAGCGGACGCCGGATGCGCTAAACACCCGCGATGCGCTGGCATCTGCCTGCTACCGGCTGAAGCGGTTCGACGAAGCGCGCATGCACGGAGAGAAATCGCTGGAGCTGAAGGACGCCAGTGCAGCCGCCCACAAGGCATATCCGGTGCCCGATACGCTTGCCGCTTTCTCCAGCGACGACCCCTCGCGAAACATCATTGCGTTTTCGCTGTGGGGTGACGGCAGGAAGTACATCGACGGTGCTGTCGCCAATGCTGAAGCTTCGCCCACGCTTTATCCCGGTTGGACCTGCCGTTTCTATCTTGATCACAGCGTGCCTAAACCGGTGCGCGACAAGCTGGCAGCAACAGGCGCGCAACTGCAGATGATGACCCGCAAGACCCCGTTCGATGGGCTGTTCTGGCGCTTTTTGCCGATCAACGATGGCCACACCCGGCACTTTCTGGTGCGCGATGCGGACTCTGTCATCAACCCGCGGGAGAAGGCGGCAGTCGATGAATGGCTCGCTTCTGGCAAGGCGTTTCATGTGATGCGTGACTGGTGGACACATACCGAAGTCATGCTGGCAGGCCTGTGGGGCGGGACGGGCGGCGTGCTGCCGCCGCTTGCCGAATTGCTGAAAGGGTTCAAATCACCTGCGCTTGCCAACTGGCATCTGGACCAGTGGTTCCTGCGCCAGATGGTGTGGCCCACCGCGCGCCAAAGCTGTCTGATCCACGACAGCAAGTTCCAGGCGCTGGGCGCAAAAGACTTTCCCGCTGGCAGCGACCTGCGGCCCGGCCATCATGTCGGCCAGGACGCGTCTGTTCACAACCACTGAAGAGTGCACGGGCGTATCCCGGACTTCGTTCCGGGATCCAGACTGGACCCCGGCACAGGGCCGGGGCTCAGTAAAGCATCAGGCGCTCTGGAAGCGGGCGATGGCTGCGTGTTCAATGGCCGCCGTCGCCAGCTTGGACAGGTCCAGCCGGTCACGCAGCATGGCGAGAAAACGGATTTCTTCCCGCGCAATATTTCGGTCGGCAATCGCCACTTCCACAGCCAGCGCATAAGCCGTTTCGCGCAGCACCGGCGGCAAGCCGTCCTTGATCAGCGCGAGCACGGTGTCCAGTCCGGTTTCCTCCTGCAGGATTTCACCACATTCCTGAGCCACGTGCGTCAGCCGCTCGGGGTCGAAGCCGGAGAACGACGGTAGCGTCTGCACCAACCGGCCAATGCGGCCAAGCTCGGCATTGCCCACGCGCCCGTCCACCCCGATCATCGTGACCATGGTGTATATGAGTGCCTGATGGTGGTTGATGGTCTTGGTCATTTGATCACTCATTGTGTTTCAGGAAGTCCCTTACAATCTCCAGACCATCTACCAGCCCGACACGCTCGATGGGAAGGCCTGGCGGAAACGCCGTGGCAAAGCGGCTGGCAAGCCTGCCGTCCAGCATGACAAAACACCCGCGGTCGCCGGATGACCGGATCAGCCTTCCGAAGGCCTGCCGTAGCCGCAGCCGCACCTGCATGTCCTGCCATTGCGATCCGCCGAAGGCAGTCTTGCGGGCACGCTCCAGAATGGTCGGCTGGCCCCACGGCACCCGGTCCATGACGATCAGCCTGAGCGAATCACCCGGCACGTCCACCCCATCGCGCACGGCGTCAGTTCCCAGCAGGCAGGCGTTGGCTTCGGCTCGGAACATGTCCACCAGCGTGCCGGTGTCAATCGGGTCAGCGTGCTGCGCATACAGCGGCAGGCCGGCTTCAGCCATGGGGCGCACCAGCCGCCGGTGCACGGCGCGCAACCGCGAGATTGCGGTGAACAGCCCAAGCGCTCCGCCGCCCGATGCAAGGAACAGTTCGCGATAGGCGGCAGCCAGGTGATCCATGTTTTCACGGCCCAGATCGTTGACCACAATCAGCCGTGAATTGCTCAGGTAATCAAACGGCGACTCCCATGAGTGCCGGATGACCGGATAGGGCAAATGCACTGATCCTGTGCGCGTCTCGGCATTGCGCCAGTCATCGGGCATTTCCGGCGGCCGGTCACGTAGCGTGGCCGAGGTGATCAGTACGCCGTCGGCAGACTTCAGCACTGAGGCTGCAAGCGGAATGGTCGGGTCAACCCAGTGCGAATGGAGCCCTGTGTCGATCTCCCGGTCCCAGGCTTGTTCGACCGAGAACCACTCGACGAATTGCGTGTCTTCCTCGTCGACCAGCCGGCCGAGCATTTCGACAAAGCCTGTCAGCATCAGCTCTGACCGGCGGGTGAGTGAGCGCGCCAGTGCCTCGATGCGGGCACGCTCGGTACTGTTGAGTTCACCTGCCTCGTCGTCCAGTCGCGCCATCAGCCGCTTGGCCAGCCCGGTCATCGGGCGTTTGAGGTCGATCATTGCCGCTGCCAGCGTACCGGCAGCAGCCCTCAAGCCATCAATGAACGGGCGGCAGTCGGTTTCAAGTGTAGCGCCGGAATTATTGTCAGCGCGCGCGATCACCTGTTGTCGAACAATAGCGAGGAACGCTTCCGTCTCGCCTTCCGGCTGCCCTGCCTGTATACGCCGCATCCAGC
Source organism: Anderseniella sp. (assembly GCA_033722845.1). Taxonomy (GTDB): domain Bacteria; phylum Pseudomonadota; class Alphaproteobacteria; order Rhizobiales; family Aestuariivirgaceae; genus Anderseniella. Next base: position 9,858 of record JAWVYF010000007.1, read on the forward strand.
CCGGACCGGGCAGGCACAGCGCACCCTTCAGCACCTCCTGCAGGAACGTTTCGGCCCGCTCGTCGTCTCCGGCCAGATCGCCCAGCCGGTCCACCAGCCCGCGGCCACGGCGTCGTTGTGTCTCCGGCCCGCGTATCCAGCGCCTCAGCTCTGCGGTTTCCTGCCCGGTCAGGTGGCCGGAGAAGGCCGAGTCAGCGGCATCAAACAGGTGATGGCCTTCGTCAAACACCAGCCGTGTCAGCCCGCCGGCGCGTTCCTGGTCTTCGTCCATCTTCGCTTCGCCCAGCGCCTGGTCCACGGCCACCTGGTGCAGCACCAGCGCGTGGTTGGCGATGACCAGATCAGCCTTGCGCCCGGCGCGCACCGCCTTTTCGATGAAGCATTTGCGATAGTGCGGGCAGGCCGAATAGATGCACTCGCCGCGCCGGTCGGTCAGCCCCAATCCCATTGGTGTCATGGCACGGTCGCCCGCACCGGCATCGTAGAACAGGCCCATCAGCCAGGCGGGGAAGTCGCCGCCCACCATGTCGCCGTCTTTCGAGGCTCTGGCCCAGCGTGCGATCAGCCCCGCCATCAGGGCCGAGCGCGGGTTCGAGGCGGTCATTCGGGCGAAGGCTTCCTGCATGTTGAGCAGGCAGACATAGTTTTCCCGGCCCTTGCGGATGACAATCCGGTGGCGGCGTTCTTCCGGGTCCGGCACCAGCCGGGCGGTTTCCTGTTCCAGTTGGCGCTGCAGGTTCTTGGTGTAGGTGGAAATCCACACCGCCGCCTTGTTCCGCGTTGCCCACAGCCAGGACGGCGCCAGATAGCCCAGCGTTTTGCCCAGCCCGGTTCCGGCCTCCGCCAGCACGATCTGGTTGCGTGCTGCACTCTCGCGCGGGTCGAACGTGGCCGTGACGGCACCCGTGTAATCCATCTGCTGTGGCCGGGCCTCCGCACTACCTTTCAGGATGCCGGCCAGAAAGCTTTGAGCCTCTTCCGGTTTCACCGGGTCATGACTGCCCGGCGGGCGCGGGCCCTCGTCTTCCCATTCGTCCAGCCGGTCCCACACGTTGAGACCTGTTGCGAACACCGAAGCGGCATCGTGTTTGCCGCGGGCCTCGCCCAGTGCGGCAATTACAAGGCTTGCCCACGGCCACTTGCCCCGGTCCAGAAAGTTCGCCACCTGAAGCGCCTCACGGCTGTTGGGGTAGCTTCGATCGCCGAGCCGCCGTAGCAGCTCTCGCGCAACGGCCTCAACCGTTGCCGCGTCGTCGCTGCCGGGAGCAAGGCCCAGTGCCCGGGCCAAGCCTGTTGGCGTCGGGACCGCCATCACCGCTGGTGCGGCAAAGGCAAACAGTTCGCAGATGTCCAGATGTGCCTGTTCGCGCGCAGCCCGCACCACTGGCTGTGGCACCTGTGCCACCAGCGATAAACGCCCCACCAGATAGCCTGCATGGCACACCAGATAAGGGGCCTGCTCCAGTGCCCGCAAGGCGTCCGCCGCTGCAATGCGCTTGCCCGGCGCCCGCGCACAGACGCCGTCCAGCACCATGACTTGAGGCAAGGCGAGAGAGGATTCGTCGCTGGCTGAGGCGTTTTGGCCCGGCGTCTCGTTCATCAAGAAAGTGATTCTGCTCTTTATGTTCTGGCCGCAATCTGGCACATGCTTGCAACCCAGATCACCCTTTAAATCCGGTTGCCCTGTACTGATGACCAAAACACCTGTCGATCCGTCGCTGCGCGCCGCCGGCCTTGAAAGCAAGGCCTGGCCGTTTGAGGAAGCCCGCAAGTTGCTCAAGCGCGTGGAGCAGAAGAAGACCCGCCACGACTACATCCTGTTCGAGACCGGCTATGGCCCGTCCGGCCTGCCGCACATCGGCACCTTCGGCGAGGTGGCCCGCACCACCATGATCCGTCGCGCTTTCGAGATCATTTCCGACATTCCGACCCGGCTGATCTGTTTCTCTGACGACATGGACGGCATGCGCAAGGTGCCGGAGAACGTACCCAATCAGGAGCTGCTCAAGGCCAACCTGCACAAGCCACTCACCGTGGTGCCGGACCCGTTTGAGGAGTTTGAGAGCTTCGGTCATCACAACAACGCCATGCTGCGCCGTTTCCTCGACACGTTTGGGTTCGAATACGAGTTTGCGTCGGCCACCGACTACTACAAGTCGGGCAAGTTCGATGACATCCTTCTTCGTTGCGCCGAGCGTTACCAGAAGATCATGGATATCATGCTGCCTACGCTGGGCGAGGAGCGCCAGGCAACATACTCGTGCTTCCTGCCGATTTCGCCCACCTCCGGACGGGTGCTCTACGTGCCCATGAAGGACGTCAACGGCAAGGACGGCACCATCACCTTCGAGGATGAAGACGGCACAGACATCACGCTTCCGGTCACCGGCGGCAACGTGAAGCTGCAGTGGAAACCGGACTTCGGCGCCCGCTGGGCAGCCCTTGGCGTCGACTTTGAAATGTTCGGCAAGGACCACGGCCCCAACGCGCCACTGTATGACAAGATCTGCAATGCACTCGGTGGCGTAGCGCCCGAGCACTATATCTACGAGTTGTTCCTCGATCAGAACGGCGAGAAGATTTCCAAGTCCAAGGGCAATGGCCTGACCATTGACGAGTGGCTCACCTACGCGCCCACCGAGAGCCTGTCGCTGTTCATGTACAACAAGCCGCGCACCGCCAAGCGGCTGTACTTCGATGTCATCCCCCGCGCGGTGGACGAGTACTTCCAGTATCTCAATGCCTACGAGCGTCAGGAAGAACCGAAGGACCGGCTCAACAACCCGGTCTGGCACATCCACAACGGCAACCCTCCGACGGTGGACCTGCCGGTATCGTTTGCGCTGCTGCTCAATCTGGCTGCTGTTGCCAACGCTGAGACGAAGGACGGCCTGTGGGCGTTCATCCGCCGCTACCGGCCTGACTGCTCGCCGGAAAATCACCCCGAACTCGACCAGCTTGCAGGCTATGCGCTGAAGTATTTCGAGGACTTCGTGAAGCCGGCCAAGCAATATCGCGAAGCCACGCCGGACGAGGCGCAGGCGCTGCGCGACCTTGCCTCCCGGCTGGGTGAGCTTCCGGCTGGCACGTCCCCGGAAGAGATCCAGAATGTCGTCTATGATGTGGGCCGCCGCGAGCCGTGGACCAAGGAAAACAAGGACGGGTCCATTGGCGTGTCGCTGGCGTGGTTCAACACGCTTTATGAAATCCTGCTGGGCGAACCAAAGGGTCCGCGCTTCGGCTCGTTCGTGGCGCTGTATGGCATTGAGGACACCCGCCAGCTGATTGAGCGTGCACTGGCCGGCGAACTGGTCAGAAAGGCCGCGTGATGTCCCACCCCAAATCGCACGTAGAGCGCAGCGATGTGCAAGATTTGGGACAAGGAAAAAACCAGCGTGGCTTTGGCCGCGCTGAGTACGAGGCCCGCCTCACTCGCGCACAGGCAGAGATGACCGCGCGCCAGCTGGATGCAGTGGTCGTCACTGCGCCGCCCAACTGGCGCTACTTTGCAGGCTTTGCCACCCAGTTCTGGGAAAGCCCGACACGGCCCTGGTTTCTCGTGTTGCCGCGCGAGGGTGCGCCTATTGCCGTCATTCCCACCATCGGCGAGCCGGGCATTGGCCGGACCTGGGTTGCCGATATCCGCACATGGTCCGCGCCCCAGCCTGAAGATGACGGCGTATCACTTATGGCGCAGGTGCTGGGCGATATACCGCGCACGTTTGGCCGCGTCGGCTGGGAGATGGGGCGCGAAAGCATCATTCGCATGCCCATCGCCGATTTCGACCGCATCCGCTCAGCGTGAACCGGCATCGAGTTTGCAGACGCCTCGGCACTCATCTGGCGGCTGCGCATGGTCAAGACTCCGGCTGAAGATTCAAAGATCGAACGCGCCTGCCAGATCGCATCGCGCGCCTACGCAGCACTTGCCGGTCAGCTTTCCATCGGCATGGACGAGCATGAAGTGGCGCGCACTTTCCGCGCCGAGCTGACCCGGCAGGGGGCGGATGCCATTCCGTTCATGGCGGTCACGTCCGGGGCGGGCGGCTACGACCAGATCATCGTCGGCCCGCTCGAGCGCAAGCTCGCTTCAGGCGATGTGCTTTTTATCGATCTGGGCGCAACCTTCGACGGCTACTTCTGCGACTTTGACCGCAACTTTGCCGTCGGTGAAATCGATGATGAGACGATGCGGGTGCAGGACATTGTCTGGCGCGCCACCGAAGCTGGCATCGCCGCGGCCCGCCCCGGCGCAACTCCGGCAGATCTCGCCGCTGCAATGGTATCGGTCATGGCGGACGCTGGCGCGACCGGCGGCAACGTTGGCCGGCTGGGTCATGGTCTTGGCCTGCAGCTTACCGAGCCGCCGTCCAACATGCCCGGCGATGAAACCGTGCTTCAGCCCGGAATGATCATGACCATCGAGCCGGGCATGGACTACGCCAATGGAAAGATGCTGGTACACGAGGAAAACGTTGTCATCACCGAAGATGGCTGCCGCCTGCTGACCACCCGCGCCCCGCGCGAAATGTGGCGCATTTCTTAAGCTTGCGGGTTCATCCCTCTTTCAGTCCACCACATCGCGCCCAGTGATATCAGCGCCAGCACGGCGAAACCGCCGACCAGTGGCAACACCGTGCCGTCATAGGCGTGGCCCACGGCCCACCCCAGCGGCAGCGAGACAAAAGTGGAGACCGAGCCCACAATGGCCGCGCCAAGCCCGGCCATGTGTCCGACCGGCTCCATGGCCAGTGCGTTGAAATTGCCGAACAGGATGCCGACGCAGAAGAAGGCAAGCACCAGCCAGGCAACGAACATCCATAGCGGGGGCAAGCCGTTCCAGGTCATGACCAGCGGCAGGGATGCAATCGATACTGCCGCCAGCCCGCTCAGCGCCCGCCAGGTCATGTAGCGCATGCCGAGGTTCATCACGACCTTCGAGTTGAACACGCTGGCCGCCCCAATCGCCAGCGCCACGCCGCCGAAGTAGAACACAAACAGTTCGCCCGTTTGGTAGGCCTGCTGGAAGATCTGCTGCGCAGACGAGAGATAACCGAGAAACGCGCCAAAAATAATCCCGGCCGCAATCGTGTATCCGGTCATTGCGCGGTAGCTGACGGCTTCCATGATGCCTCCGGCGATGTTGCGCAGGCTGAACGTGCGCCGTGCGTCCATCGCAAGCGTTTCCGGTTGTCGCAGCGCGAACCAGATGAAGGCAATCAGCGCCATGACGAGCAGCAGGCCAAAGATCGCGCGCCAGTCAGCCACCAGCAGCACGCCCTGTCCGGCCGCCGGCGCAATGGCCGGCACGAGAATGAAGATTGCCATGACGATGGACTGGATGCGGGCCATTGCCCGGCCCTCGTAACAATCGCGCACCAACGCCATGGAAACGATGCGCGGTGCAGCCGCGCCAAGCCCCTGCAGCACCCGGCCCGCCAGCAGCATCTCGAAGCTCATGGCAAACATCGCCAGCAGGCAACCGGCGATGAAGATAACGTACCCGCCATAGATGACCGGCTTGCGGCCATAGCAGTCTGACAGCGGTCCCGCCACCAGTTGCCCGGCGGCAAAGCCCAGGAACATCGCCGAGATGACCAGCTGAACGTCATTGGCCTTGGCAACCGCAAGGTCACGCCCGATCTGGTCGAGTGCGGGCAACATGGCGTCGATGGACAGCGCCAGGATCGACACCATCATCGCCAGCAACGTGACGAATTCCGGTATGCCAAGTGGTTTTTCAGGAGCTTTCATGGCCTTGCGCCTTTAGGCCATCCTCCGGCCCTTCACAAGCCGGATCAGTGCATGGCTGCTATGGCGCCAGGGAGACAGAACGATCCCAGATGCGGTCCCACACCAGCGGCAGCCGGTCGGCGCCGCGCTTTGCCGCCATGCGCTCATTGGCCGGGCTGACGTCTCCACCGGGCAGGATGTCGCCCACCTTGAAGTTGAACACGTAGCTGCCTTCCACGCCCATGCGCAGGTCCGAGATCACCACGGCAGGCGAGTTCTGCGCCACCTTGTAGAAGCCGTGCGTGAACCATTGGAGCCGCTCGACGGGCCACTCACCGCGGACCGGTTCCAGTAGTGCAACCTTGCTCTCATAGCTGTCGAACTTCACGTCGCGGGTGCCGTCAAACAGCGAGTAATAGCCTTCCGAGTAATTGCCGTCCGGATGCATTGCCACGAACCGCCACAGCAGCGTGTTGAACGGGGCAGGTGTGGACAGCAACCGGGTATAGGCAATCCCCTGTTGCTCCAGCGACCTTGCAGCCACGTTGGTAACGTAAGACTTCGCCACCCATGACCAGCCGATATAGGCAGTGGCCACGCTGAGCATGACCGCATTGATCCGGTAGGCGGTGTCCGGTGCCCGCCGCATGAAGATGATGGCGAGTACGCCGATCAGCAGCCAGACCGTGTAGGCGGGGTCGATGATGAACAGGCTGGAGCCCGACACGGGATACTCGGTGAACGGCCAGAAGAGTTGCGTGCCATAGACCGTCATTGCATCCAGTAGCGGATGGGTGATCAGCACCAGCCACACCATCACGATCCAGTGCTTCAGGCTGGCCTGGCCAAACAGTTTGTGCAGCGCCCAGCCAATCACCGGAGATGCGGCAGTCAGCACGAACAGTGAGTGCGAGAAGCCGCGGTGATAGGTGAAGTTCTCAACCGGCCCGCCATAATTGATGATGACATCAAGGTCCGGCACCGTGCCCAGCACCGCGCCATACAGTGCTGCCCGCCGGCCAATCGCCTTGCCGATTGCCAACTCCGCCACCGAGGCGCCAAGCAGTATTTGCGTTACCGAATCCATGGTTGATCACAATGCCGGTCATGTTGACCGGTTGCGCCGTGACGCCTCGTCGCGGAGGCTGGCTGGAAAATGCTGCGAACTGTTCGTCTTACTGGCTCGCCCAGACGATCCGCGCCATCCACTCGATGTTGTGCCGCTCCAGTGTGCGCAACGGGTGTGACGGGTTGAACGAGGCCAGCTCGACCGTGCGGGCCGTCTCGCGTTCCAGCACCTTGGCGAGCACTTCTCCGTCGCGGGTTTTTGCCACCACCCGGTCGCCCCGCCGCAGCGTGGCGTTGGGCGCCACGATAATCGTGTCACCCTTGCGGTAAACCGGTTCCATGCTGTCGCCCGAGATCTCCAGTGCATAGGCATTGGGGTCGGCAACGGTTGGCAGGTTGATCTCGTCCCAGCCACCACCAACCGGAAAGCCTGAGTCATCAAAAAAGCCGCCACCGCCAGCTTGTGCAAGGCCAATCACCGGGATGGTCCGGTTGGTCGCCGGCACGCCCTCCACCATCGCTGTGAACTCATCCAGCGTTGCGCCAGTGGCATTGAGGCACTTGGCAATGCTTTCAGTTGTAGGCCAGCGCTTGCGGCCTGCCGATGTCACCCGCTTTGACTTGTTGAACGAGGTCGCATCAAGCCCGGCTGCCTTGGCCAGTGCTGAAACCGACATGCCCTTGCTTTCAGCAAGTTTGTCCAATGCGCCCCAGATTTGTGAATGTGAGAACATTTTGCGTCGTGCCTCCACCTTGTTCGAACCGCCCTGACCGCCGAATCAGAACCGCATCACGAGGTCAGAATGTATTAATATTGTAGGAAACTATACCGAGATTCAACCAAACTTGCAAGTTGGTCTCCAACGCAGGCAAAACGCCTTCTTGTGCTGGCTTTCAACCGCTTCTAGGGTCGCCCCGACATGACCGGAAACATCTACAAGATCATTACCCGGAGCGACTGGGACTTTGCCCGGACGCTGGGCCAGTATCATGGCTCCGATGATGACAAGCGTGACGGGTTCATCCACTTTTCCACAGCGAGCCAGATGCGTGTGACTGCGGCAAAGCACTTTGCCGGGCAACAGGATCTCGTGTTGCTGGCACTGGCAACCGATCAGTTTGGCGACGAGCTGAAATGGGAACCGTCGCGTGGCGGCGATCTGTTCCCTCATCTCTATGGCCCGATGCAGGTCAGCGCCGTGACCCGCGCCTGGGACCTGCCGCTGGGCGCTGATGGAACACACCAGTTTCCGGAGGACGCCACATGAGCGGTCTGTTTTCACTGGTGAAGCCGGTATTGCATTCGCTCGATGCCGAGGCTGCACATGGCCTGACCATCGCCGCCCTCAAGCGCGGGCTCGCACCGGCTGTGGATGTGCCGCGCGACACCCGGTTGCATGTTTCGTGTTTCGGGCTGGACTTTCCAAACCCGGTTGGTCTTGCCGCGGGCTTCGACAAGAATGCCGAGGTGCCCGACGCCATGCTCAGGCAGGGCTTCGGTTTTGTTGAAATAGGCTCGGTTACGCCGCGCCCGCAGACAGGCAATGACAAGCCGCGGTTGTTCCGTCTGTCCGAGGACAGTGCCGTGATCAACCGCATGGGTTTCAACAATGACGGCCATGCACGGGTCTTCGGCCGGCTGTCGGATCGCGCAGGGCGTGGCGGCATTGTCGGGGTCAACCTCGGGGCCAACAAGGATTCCGATGACCGTGCCGCCGACTACGCGCTGGGTGCTGCCGCTTTCAACAAGCTGGCCAGCTACATCACGGTCAACGTTTCTTCGCCCAATACGCCGGGCTTGCGCGGGCTTCAGTCGAAGGCCGAACTGGAGGCCCTCATTGGCAAGGTTGGCGAGGCGCTGGACGGTGCCGCGAAGTCTGACGGCCGGCGCGCGCCGCTGCTGCTCAAGATCGCGCCGGATCTCGTTGAAGATGAGCTGCGCGATATCGCCGAGGTCTGCCTTGAGGCAAAGATCGATGGCATCATCGTGTCGAACACCACGATCTCGCGCCCGCCACTGAAGTCTTCCCACCGGGGTGAAGCAGGAGGGTTGTCAGGCGCACCCCTGTTCCGGTTGTCGACCGTGCAGCTTGCCCGCATGTATGAGATGACTGGCGGACGGGTACCACTTGTCGGTGCAGGCGGCATTGCAAGCCCAGAGGATGCCTGGCAGAAAATCCGCGCCGGCGCCTCGCTGCTTCAGCTCTACTCGGCGCTGGTCTATCAGGGGCCTCAGCTGGTGGCCGATATCCTGAACGGTCTGCTCAAGCGGCTCGATGACCGCAACCTGCAGTCTATCAGCGAGGCCACTGGCCTTGGGGTGAAGGACTGGCTCAAGGGAGGACCAGGAAGATGACAGTCACCATCTGGCACAATCCGCGCTGCTCCAAGTCGCGCCAGACACTGGCGTTGATCGAGGCGCAGGGCGTCGAACCTGTTGTTGTGGAGTACTTGAAGAACCCGCCCAGCCGCGAAGACATTCTGAGCGCCATCCAGTTGCTCGGCATTGAAACCGATGGCCTCGTGCGCAAGGGCGAGAAAATCTACAAGGAACTGGGCCTCGCGCTTCGCCCGCTCGGCGATGACGAACTGATCGCCGCCATGGCCGCCAACCCGATCCTGATTGAACGGCCTGTTGTGTTTGCAAATGGCAAGGCGGCGCTGGGCCGCCCGCCAGAAAACGTGCTGGAGATACTTTAGTCCTCCAACCTTACTTCCCTTGCACCACCTTCTGGCGCTGGGTGCCAAGCCCGTCGATGCCAAGCTCCATAACGTCGCCGGCCTTGACGAACTTGGGCGGTTTCATGCCGAGCCCAACGCCAGCCGGCGTGCCGGTGATGATTAGGTCGCCGGGTTTCAGCGTCATGAACTTCGACACGTAAGACACGATCTCCTTGATCGGGAAGATCATGTTCTTCGTCGTGCCGTCCTGCATCCGCTCGCCATTGACGTCGCACCACAGCTTCAGTTTCTGCGGGTTCGGCACGTCTTCCCTTGTCACCAGCCACGGCCCGATGGGGGCATAGGTGTCGTGGCTCTTGCCCTTGACCCACTGACCACCCTTCTCGATCTGGTTCTCGCGCTCCGACACGTCGTTGCACAGAAAGTAGCCCGCCACATGGTCGAGCGCGCGCGCCTTCGACACGTTCTTTGCTTCTGTTCCGATGACGAAGCCGATCTCTACTTCCCAGTCAGTCTTGGTTGATCCCTTTGGCAGGACGACGTCGTCATTGGGGCCGGAAATCGCGCTGGTGTGTTTCGAGAAGATCACGGGTTCGGTCGGGATCGGGTGGCCGGTTTCTTCTGCGTGATCAGTATAGTTGAGGCCGATACAGATGAAGTTGCCAACACCAGTCACCGGAGCCCCGAGCCTTGGCCGGCCCTTCACCAGCGGCAGCCGCGCCGGGTTGATTTTCTCAAGCTTGGCGATTGCCTTTGGCGAAAGCTGGTCCGGCGTGATGTCTTTGATCCGGCCCGACAGATCCCTGATCTTGCCATCGGCATCCAGCATGCCCGGCTTTTCTTTGCCTGGCCGGCCATAACGTACGAGTTTCATGATGTTGCCCCTGTTGCCATGTTCAGCGTGAATCCTTGCGCACCATCGCGCAAGCTGTGCTTCCGTGTAAAGTCGAACTGTGCCCGTGCGCTCAGTTTGCGTCGCGCACAGGTGCCGGCGCTGGTGCTGCCTTCAGCCGGTTCAGCCGCTTGGTTGCGGTCTGCTCGCGCTGCGCTTCGGCATCGCTTTCGCGCCATGCCCGCTCAACGAAATCCATGTGCGCGCGTACCGCAGCTTCCGCGGCATCCGGGTCGCGCGCCATGACGGCATCGTGGATGGCCCGGTGCTGGGCCAGCAGGTCATTGCGTCCGCTCTTGTAGCCGTACAGCAGGTGGCGGTTGTAGAACACGCCGTGCTGCAGCAGGTTGTAGATCGACCTCAGCGACTGGATCAGTACGATGTTGTGCGAGGCATCGCTCACCGCGATATGCAATTCCACATCAAGCCGTGCTTCTTCTTCCGGATCGGCAAGCGTGTGCGCCTTCTCCATCTTGTTCATGATGGAGTTGAGTATCTCCCTGTCGGCCTCGGTTGCTCTTATGGCTGCCCAGCGCGCCGCCATGGCCTCGATGCCTGCCCGGAATTCAAGATAGTCCGATGTCGCCTTTTCATGCTTGCCGAACAGCCCGATGATCGGCTCGGCAAACACCGAGCGCATGACATCAGCCACATAGGTGCCGCCACCCTGCCTGGCGACCAGCAGGCCGGAGGCCTCAAGATCTGACAACGCCTGCCGCAGCGTTGGACGCGACACGCCGAACTGGCCGGCCAGTTCGCGCTCGGCAGGCAGTTTGTCGCCAGGCCTCAACACGCCTTCCAGCACCAGTCTTTCGACCTGTGAGACGATCTCGTCGGCAACTCTGTCCTGTCCGACCGGATGAAACATCAATCTGCTCTCTGCCGGCCCCGAAAAGGGGCCTTGTGGAATTTCAATCAAACAAGGGGGTTGATAAATGGTCAAGCAAGTTGTCCAATTCGCTCAGGCTTGAGGCGCTGCGCAAGATGGTGCCCTGGCTCGATACGTCTGTCGGTACACTACGGGCAATGGACCGGTACCTGACAAAGAACACGTGCAAGGGAGGAATCTGCACATGAAAAAGACCCTGACTGCCGCTGTCATCGGCCTGTCGCTTGCTGCTGTCACCGCGACTGCTGCTCTTGCTGAGCCGGTCCGCCTCAAGATGGCATCAACCTATCCGTCCAAGCTGACCCAGCTGGGCACACTTGGCAAAATCCTCGAAGCCAACATCAACGAGATGGCTGGCGGCGAGATCCAGATCAAGTATTTCGAGCCGGGCGCGCTTGTGCCGGCACTTGAAGTTTTCGATGCCGTGAAGAACGGCTCGGTTGATGCAGCCTGGTCGACGCCGGGTTACTGGCAGGGCAAGGAGCCTTCGCTGGCGCTGTTCTCGGCGGTGCCGTTTGGCCCCGATGCGCGTGAATTCGGTGCATGGTTGCTGCACGGCAACGGCGAAAAGCTGATGCAGAAGGTGTACGAAAAGCACAACATTCATTCGATCATCTGTGGCGTGATTGCACCGGAAGCTTCGGGCTGGTTCCGTGAGCCGCTCAACTCCATTGACGACCTCAAGGGCAAGAAGATGCGCTTCTTCGGCCTCGGTGCGAAGGTGATGCAGAAGCTTGGCGTTGACACCCAGCTGCTGGGTGCTGCCGACATTTATCCTGCACTCGAGCGCGGCACCATCGATGCCACCGAGTTCTCGATGCCTGCCATCGACCTCAATCTCGGCTTCTACCAGATCGCCAAGCACTACTACTTCCCCGGCTGGCACCAGCAGTCCACCTCGTTCGAGTTGATGATCAACAAGGAGAAGTGGGATGGCATGACCAAGCAGCAGCAGAAGATCATCGAGGTTGCCTGCCGCGCAAACTACGCACTGGGCATGGCCGAAGGGGAGGCCATTCAGGGCAAGGCTCTGGCTGAGCTGAAGTCAAAGGGCGTGACCATCCACCAGTGGTCTGATGCTGATCTCGCCAAGCTCAAGGAAACCTGGGACGGCCTGGTTCAGGAAATCGCTGCCAGCGACCCGGCGTTCAAGGAAGCCTGGGATGACCTGTCTGCCTTCCGCGCGGAATATGCTGACTGGAAAAACCTCGGCTACCTCAAGTAAGCCGGTTTTGTTCCCAACCTGACAATCACGTGTCCCGGCGTGGCGCAACTGTGCGGCCGCGCCGGGATATGCACAAGTTTTCGGGCAGGCGCTTCAAGTTTTCAGAGGGGATTGGCCTATGGGCGGGCTATTGAAGATCAGCGACGGCATAGACCGTGTGCTGACGGCAATCGCAAAAGTGGGAATGTGGTTCGGGCTCGCGCTCGTTCTGGTGGTTTGTTACGACGTACTCAGCCGCTATTTCGGCGTGGCGAAGCCGTTTGGGCTGAACTCCACCATGGTGCAGGAATCAGAGTACTGGCTGCACACTTTCCTGTTCGCGACATTTATCGGCTTCACCTACATCAAGCAGGGCCATGTCCGCATCGATCTTGTGCGCGACAGGCTGCCCATCAAGGTAAAATACATAATCGAGATATTCGGGTGCCTGGCGTTCCTGATCCCGTACGCAGCTATCGCAACGTGGTACTGCTACGAGTACGCGCACGCCTCTTTCCTTGAGGGCGAGGCGTCCAAGTCGGTTATCGGTCTGTCCCATATCTGGCTGCTCAAGGCGGCCTTGCCATTGATGTTTTTCCTGGCGGGGCTCGCCGGCATCTCCCAGCTGATCAAGTCACTGGCCGGTTTCATGGGTCAGTTGCCTGAAAAACGAATTGCAGAAACTCTTGGGGGCGATCTGTAATGACTTTCGAACAATCACTTCCGCTGCTGATGTTTGCAGCGCTCGCTGTCCTGCTGTTTTCCGGTTATCCGGTCGCGTGGGTTCTCGGCGGCATAGGGCTTTCGTTTGCCTTCATCGCCATCTGGGTAGACCCGTTCCTGTTCGACTGGCCACAGTTCGGCGCAATCCCGTCGCGCATTTTCGGCGCAATCGCGGAAAACCTCATCCTGACGGCCATCCCGATGTTCATCTTCATGGGCACCATGCTGGAGCGATCCGGCGTTGCACGGGATCTGCTCAATTGTCTGCAGGTGTTGCTGCGGCGGGTGCCGGGCGGGCTGGCGCTTGCCGTTACCCTGATGGGCACCATCCTGGCCGCCACGACCGGCATTATCGGCGCCTCCGTCGTGATGATGTCGCTGCTGGCCCTGCCGGTCATGACATCGCGCAACTATGCGCCCACGCTGGCCACCGGCACCATCGCGGCATCCGGCACGCTTGGCATCCTCATTCCGCCATCCATCATGCTGGTCATCATGGCCGACTTGTTGTCCCGCTCCGTGGGCAACCTGTTCGTGGCAGCGGTCATTCCGGGCTTTATGCTGTCGGGGCTCTATATCCTGTACATCATCACCCGGTGTTCGTTGTCGCCCCAACTGGCGCCTCGCTTGCCCGATGACATGGGCCCGCAGTCCAAGGGCGGTGTTGCCGTCATGGTGCTGCGCAGCTTCATACCGCCCATCATCCTGATCACCATGGTGCTGGGCTCCATCCTGTTTGGTCTCGCCACCCCCACCGAGGCCGCCGGTGTCGGTGCGTTTGGTGCAATTCTGCTGGCATTGGTCAATCTCGTTATCCTGCCGTCGCTCGGCGTGCCGGACATGAATTTCGAAGGTCAGGCTGAAATCGACCTCGGCGACAAGGTCGAGGGCCATGGCTTCGGTGACAGGCTGGTCGGGTTCTGGAATGTCCTCAAGCAGGTGGTCTATCGCGCTGCGCTGACCAACGGCATGTTGTTCGGCATTTTCATCGGCGCCACGCTGTTCTCGTTCGTGTTCCGCTCGCTGGGTGGCGACGACATCGTCATCGAACTGGTCGAGAGCCTTGGGCTTGGTTCATGGGGCCTGCTGTTCCTGCTGATGGCGATCGTGTTCTTCCTCGGCTTTTTCTTCGACTGGATCGAGATCACCCTGATCGTATTGCCGGTGTTCTCACCGATCATCGAACTGCTCGACTTCGGTGACCACGTGGCCAAACAGGATATTGTCTACTGGTTCGCCATTCTGCTGGCGGTCAATCTGCAGACGTCATTCCTCACGCCACCGTTTGGATTTGCGCTGTTCTACATGAAGGCCGTCGCACCCAAATCGATCAAGATCCAGCAGATCTATCGCGGCATCATTCCGTTCGTGATCCTGCAGTTGATTGGTCTGGGTCTCGTGATGGCGTTCCCGCAATTGGCCATGTGGTTGCCCAACAAGCTACTGAACTAGTTTGGGTAACCGATCCGGGAACAAACAAAAAAGACCGGCAGAGCAATCTGCCGGTCTCGTCAATTTGGGAAGCTGTTAAGCCGCTTACTGGTTCAGCGACTTGAGGTACGCAATCACGTCTGCGCGATCGTCTTCCTTCTTCAGCTTGAACGCCATCTTGGACTTGCCGCCGATGTAGGCCTTCGGGTCAGCAAGGTATTCGCTCAGCTCGGCTTCGTCCCAGGTGCCGATGTCGGCAGCCTTGGCCTTCAGTGCATCGCCATACTTGTAGCCTTCAACAGACGCGGCTTCGCGGCCAACCAGGCCAACCAGGTGTGGGCCGACCTTGTTCTTGGCTTCGTCAGCTGCGTGGCAGGCCTTGCACTTCTTGAAAACCTTCTCGCCCTTGGCTGCATCGCCCTCAGCATGGGCAGCGCCCGATGCAAGGGTCAGTACGGCAGCAGCAGCAAGTGCAATCTTGTTCAGTTTACGCATTCTTTCCTCCGGATTAACTCAGGGCTTCATGGATTGAAACGCGCCCCTCGCGCTCTCCCCTAATAAATGGCGAAACGTTTCAAAACTTACAAGGGATAACTGTGTCGCGGTCTTGTGGTACGGCAATCCACTGTGCGGAAAAAATTGTTGAACTATCCGTGCGCGTGTGGTCAGTAGCGCGCCAAATCAGCAGAAAAATGCACTCATAATCGATCTGGAGACGACACGCATGGCGACGACCGTGACGCGCGGCGGCTTGACCGTTGCAGAAAACCTTGCCCGCTTTATCGAGACAGAAGCTCTGCCCGGCACCGGCCTGTCGGCTGACGCATTCTGGTCGGCAGCAGATGAAGTGATCCACAAGTTCTCACCCAAAGTCGCCAGCCTGCTGCGCAAGCGCAAGAGCCTTCAGAACAAGCTCAACCGCTGGCACAAGCAGAATGCCGGTGGCGCACTTGATCCGGCAGCCTACAAGTCCTTCCTCGAGGAAATCGGCTACCTCGTGCCGGAAAAGGATGACTTCAAGGCCACCACCCGCAACGTTGACGAAGAGATTTCCACCGTCGCCGGCCCGCAGCTCGTCGTGCCGGTGATGAACGCTCGCTACGCGCTCAACGCAGCCAATGCCCGCTTCGGCTCGCTGTATGATGCGCTGTATGGAACCGACGCCATCTCCGAAGATGGTGGCGCAACCCGCGCCGGCGGTTACAACCCCGCACGCGGTGCAAAGGTTATCGCCTGGGCGCGCCAGTTTCTCGACGATGCGGCCCCGATCTTTGGCGGTTCCCACGCCGAAGTGACGAAGTATTTCATCAAGGGCCGCAAGCTGGCAGTCTCGCTCGAGTCCGGTTCTGTGACCGGGCTGGTCGACAACGCCCAGTTCAAGGGCTTCAAGGGCGACAAGAAGAACCCGTCGTCCATCCTGCTGGTCAACAACGGCCTGCACGTCGAGATCGTCATCGACAAGGACCATCCGATCGGCTCGGAAGATCAGGCAGGCGTTGCAGATGTTGTCATCGAAAGCGCCATGTCCACCATCATGGACTGCGAAGACTCCGTCGCTGCTGTCGATGCCGAAGACAAGGTTGTTGTCTATCGCAACTGGCTTGGCCTCATGAAGGGCGACCTCAAGGATACCTTCGAGAAGGGCGGCAAGACGGTCACCCGCGAGCTGGTGTCCAACCGCGAATATACCGGCGTCAACGGAAAGCCGCTGAGCTTGCACTCCCACTCGCTCATGCTGGTGCGTAATGTCGGTCTGCTGATGACCATCGGCGCCATTCAGGATCGCAATGGCAATGATGTTCCCGAAACCCTCATGGATGCGCTGGTCAACACCGCCATCGCCATGCACGACGTCGGCCCGAACGGCCGTTTTGCCAACTCGCGAAAAGGTTCCGTCTATGTGGTGGTGCCGAAGCTGCATGGG
>JAWVYF010000008.1:0-24277 GCA_033722845.1 Anderseniella sp.
CACTTCAATGTTGTCACAACCCGAAACCAGTTCAGCCAACGCACCGAGGATAGCACCGTTCTCCAGCATCCATGCAGACGGCAGGACACCTGCTTGCTCAGGCTTGAAATTCAACAGCACGGGCGCGGTTCCTGCTGGCCGGTCAGCGTTTGTCACTATGATTTCGTTGAACGGTTGGGCGCTTGCTTGCAGCAGTGGCCATATACCCAGGGCCTCGAACAGGTTGCGCGATCCCAACGTTATGGCAGAACCGCGGGTGTCCCTTGAGAAATCCCTTTCGGCAAGTGGCGGCCCGGCATCGATCACCATTGTCTTCAAGGGTATGGACATGTGGGGGCCCGACAAGGCAAGAGCACAGGTCAGGCCGGCAAGGCCGGCACCGGCGACAATGACGTCGGGCTGAGAAGTATGGGACATGCTGGTACCGGCCATTGTGCTGGGGTCTTGAATGAGAGTTGATTGATGTCGGAGCTAGATCAGGTCCTGTCCAGTTTCCAACTGGAGAAACTGGAGCACAACCTGTTTCAAAGCCGCAGCCCGTCGGTTGGCTGGCGGCGGACCTATGGTGGTTTGTTGCTTGCACATGCCGTTCTGGCTGCAGAACAGGACAAACCTGAGTCCATGCATTTGCATTCGCTTCATGGCAATTTCTTGCGGCCCGGAAACACTGAAGAACCAATGTTGTTGCGGGTAGAGCCGCATTTGACGGGCCGCACCATTGCGCACAGGCAAGTGACAATTGAGCAGTTCGGCAAAACGGTGTTCCTGGCCAGCGTATCTTTTCGCAATACCAGCGGCGGGCTGCACTTTGCCCCGGCCATGCCCGTGGCCCCAGCACCGGAAGAGCTGGCAGATGAGACACAGATTGCTGCGGCGTTGGCAGATAGGCTTCCCGGCAATGCAGGCAAATACCTGCAGCGGCCCAAGGCTTTTGAGTTGCGGCCGGTGAGCCCCGAGGATTTGCTCTTCGGACCACCCCCGTCAGGGCCCGGGATTCTGACATGGGCAAGACTGAGATCAGATCAACAGCCCCGCGAGGCCTTTGATACAGCACTACTGGCCTACCTTTCGGACATGCTGGTTCTAAATGCCAGCCTTGCGCCTCATGGACGGAGTTTCTTCGATGCAGACCTCGCCATGGCGAGCCTGGATCATGCCTTGTGGCAGCATGCCCGGCCTGACTGGTCTGACTGGCTGCTGATCAGCCAGGACTGCCTCGCTAGCGAGGCCCAGATGGGCCTTGGACATACTCGGATTTTCAACCGTTCAGGTAATTTGTGCGCCACGGTGACTCAGCAGGGTTTTACCCGCCTCGTTACTGATTAATTTTTATGCAAAAATGCATTATTGAATAATTTTTATGCATTTTTGTGGGCTTGTATTTTTTGATGCGGCGAATTTTGCCAACAATTTCAGCTTGTTAAGATTCTGGTAATGTTGGCACGGCCCTTGAAAAGGTGATCTCCCGACACCGCTGCCATCTGGCGTGAGTGTGTAAGGCAACATGGGAGATGCAAATGAAATACATCATCTCGATCATCAAGCCCCACCGTCTGGAGGAGGTGCGTACCGCACTGTCCGCCATCGGCGTTGAGGGCATGACGGTCAGCGAAGTAAAGGGGCACGGACGCCAGAAAGGCCATACGGAAATCTACCGTGGCGCCGAGTATGAGGTGTCATACCTGCCCAAGATCAAGATCGAGCTTGCCCTCAACAGCAAGCTTGCAGCAAAGGCCATCGACGCAATCGCAGAAGCTGGCCGTACCGGCCAGATCGGCGATGGCAAGATCTTCGTCATCGATCTCGAGGGCGCAACGCGCATTCGGACCGGCGAATCCGGTGAAGAAGCATTGTGAGGACAACCGACATGAAGCTTTATCAGAAAATCACACTTGCCGGCGTCCTCGGCCTGTCAGCAATGGCTGGCGCCGATGTTGCCCTGGCACAGGACGCAGCCCCGGCTGTCAGCCCTGAAACCAAGTACGTCTTCAACACGCTGCTGTTCCTGATCGGCGGCTTCCTGGTCATGTTCATGGCTGCTGGCTTTGCCATGCTAGAAGCCGGATTGGTGCGTTCCAAGAACGTTTCCATGCAGTGCCTCAAGAACATCGCTCTGTACTCTGTCGCAGGTATCATGTTCTGGGTCTGCGGTTACTCGCTCATGTACACCGGCGTTGACGGTGGCTACATCGGCACCTTTGCCCCCTACAGCTTCGATGCTGTCGGCGGTGGCGACGATGCTGCCAAGGCTGCCCTGCTTGAAACCGGTTACTCGACGGCGTCCGACTGGTTCTTCCAGATGGTGTTCGTGGCGGCAACCGCATCCATCGTGTCCGGCACCCTGGCCGAACGCATCAAGCTGTGGCCATTCCTGATCTTCACCGCCATCCTGACCGGCATTCTCTACCCGATTACCGGATCTTGGAAGTGGGGCGCGGGCTGGCTCGACGGCATGGGCTTCCAGGACTTCGCAGGCTCCACCATCGTGCACTCGGTTGGCGGCTGGGCGGCTCTTACCGGCGCGCTGATCCTCGGTGCTCGTGCCGGCAAGTACAGCGGCGGCAAGGTCAACCCCATTCCGGGTTCCAGCATTCCGCTCGCCACCCTTGGCACCTTCATCCTGTGGCTCGGCTGGTTCGGCTTCAACGGTGCATCGCAGCTGGCCATGGGCACGCTGGGTGATGTCTCTGATGTATCGCGGATCTTTGCCAACACCAACCTGGCTGCTGCAGGCGGCGTGGTTGCGGCGATCGTTCTGACCCAGATCATCTACAAGAAGGTCGACGTGACCATGGCACTCAACGGTGCGCTTGCCGGCCTTGTATCGATCACCGCAGAACCGCTGCAGCCCAGCCCGATCCTTGCCATTGCCATCGGTGCAGTTGGCGGTTTGATCGTGGTTGTTTCAGTACCGCTGCTCGACAAGCTCAAGATCGACGACGTTGTCGGTGCCATCCCGGTTCACCTGCTTGCAGGCATCTGGGGTACCCTGGTCGTTCCGCTGTCCAACTCTGATGCCAGCTTCGGTACCCAGATCATCGGTATCGCTGCATATGGCGCCTTCACGGTCATCGCCACGGCGATCCTGTGGACCTTACTGAAGGTTACAATCGGCATTCGCGTCAGCGAAGAAGAGGAGCTTGCCGGCCTGGACAAGACAGAGGTAGGCGTCGAAGCCTATCCCGAGTTTGCCCGGGGCGGTTCTTCGATCTGATCCGTTTCCCACGGTTTGCCTAAACAGCAAACCTCCAAAGAGCAGCCCCGGAAGGTCCAGCCTTCCGGGGTTTTTTCAGTGCTGCTCTAGGCAATGCTTAACGGGGTCTTAACCATACATCGCCACAGTTGTTCCCTGATCAACCAAGCCGTGCGGCGCAGCCTTTGTGCCGTGCGCCAAAGACCTGTGAAACGCCGGAGCAACAAACGATGCCGCGAAGCCAGACATCTGCACCCAAACAGGCTGCGATACCCGACGGGCTGCGGCTGTTTCTGTCGAGGCGGCTTATGGAAGCCAGAGGTCTGCTGCTGCTGGCACTGCTGGCAACCCTTACGGTCATACTTGCAACCTGGTCAGCGAACGATCCGTCATGGACCAACGCGGCCGACGGCGAAGTCCGCAATGCACTGGGCTATACCGGCGCCGTGATTGCCGACAAGCTGATCAGTTGGCTCGCATTGTCCAACGCAGTACTACTGGGCATACCGGCGTTCTGGGCCATCGTGCTCATGTCACACAACAAGCTTGGCAAATGGCAGGTCCGGGCACCGTCATACATCGCAGCCATCTTGCTGGCAGCAACCTTTCTCGCCCTGCTCCCGCTGCCGGGCAACTGGCCGCTTGGGCCCGGTCTCGGCGGTGCGGCCGGTGATGCTCTGGCGACCCTGCTGACCGCCCTTCCAAAACTTTTCGTGTACGACTGGATTGCCAGCCTGTTTGCAGCTGCGCTCTGCGTGGCCGGCACGATCTGGGCCGGATCGCTGTCACTTGGCGTATCACCCCGCCAGGTGTGGCAGTCGATCGCCTCTATCCGCAAACCAACCGCTCGGCTTGGCTCCAAGGCAATCGCTGCCTCGGGAAAGGTTGCCCAGACTGTTGGCGCCCTGAGAGACCGGCATGCGGAAAGCCTGAACCACCAGGACGGCCCGCAGGCTGCACCGGAACATGCACACACCGAACCAACGCTGGAGCCGCGCACCAGCTTGCTGTCGCGTTTGCGTGCCCGGCAGTCCACAGCGCCACGGCCAGTTTCTGCAACCACAGACGAAACCGACAACATTCCGGCATTTCTCACCCGCCGTGCACCCTTGAGCGACAACCGCATAGAACCCCGACTGACCACTGGTCTTGCTGCGCCGGTTGAGCCTGCCTTTGATCAGGAGCCAGAAGATCATTTCGCACACGATGACGAACAGCCGTATGTCGAGATGGCTGAACCCGCACCAGCGCCGGCACCTGTGCGCGTGCAGGAAGCAGCAAAGCCCATCAAGCAGGGCAAGCGGCTTGCCCGCGACATGCAGCCGGACCTGATACCGGGCAATCCCGGCGTATTCCAGCTTCCGCCGTTGAGCCTGCTGGCAGAACCGGACGCGACCAACGGTCAGAACGAGCTGTCCGCCGATGCGCTGGAACAGAATGCCCGCATGCTCGAAGGTGTTCTGGAAGACTTCGGCATTCGCGGAGAAATCATCAACGTGCGTCCGGGCCCTGTTGTCACGTTGTACGAACT
Organism: Anderseniella sp.; assembly: GCA_033722845.1. Lineage (GTDB taxonomy): Bacteria > Pseudomonadota > Alphaproteobacteria > Rhizobiales > Aestuariivirgaceae > Anderseniella. Next base: position 4,725 of record JAWVYF010000008.1, read on the forward strand.
CGAGCCCGCACCCGGCATCAAGTCGTCCCGCGTTATCGGGTTGGCAGACGACATCGCTCGTTCGATGAGCGCGATCTCCGTGCGTGTGGCCGTCGTGCCGGGTCGCAACGTGATCGGCATAGAAATGCCCAACTCCAATCGCGAAACCGTCTTCCTTCGCGAACTCCTGGCTTCGCGCGATTTCGAAAAGACCAAGCACAAGCTGTGCATGGCGCTGGGCAAGGACATTGGTGGGGAACCGGCCTTCGCCGATCTCGCGCGCATGCCTCACCTGCTGATTGCCGGCACCACCGGTTCAGGCAAGTCCGTTGGTATCAACACCATGATCCTGTCACTGCTGTTCCGGCTGTCGCCGGACAAGTGCAAGCTGATCATGATCGATCCGAAAATGCTGGAGCTGTCGGTCTACGAAGGCATCCCGCATCTTCTGGCCCCGGTCGTCACCGACCCGCACAAGGCGGTTGTCTCGCTCAAGTGGGCGGTGCGCGAAATGGAAGAGCGCTACCGCAAGATGTCCAAGCTCGGTGTGCGCAACATCGATGGCTACAACACCCGCGCCGAGCAGGCCCAGAAAAAGGGTGAGGTCTTCACCCGCCAGATCCAGACGGGCTTCGATCCTGAAACCGGCTCGCCCATCTACGAAGAAGAACAGATGGATCTGTCGCCAATGCCGTTCATCGTCGTCATCATCGACGAAATGGCCGACCTGATGATGGTCGCCGGCAAGGATATCGAAGGTGCTGTTCAGCGCCTCGCGCAGATGGCACGTGCCGCTGGTATCCACGTCATCATGGCAACCCAGCGCCCGTCGGTCGATGTCATCACCGGCACCATCAAGGCCAACTTTCCGACACGGATTTCGTTCCAGGTCACCTCCAAGATCGACAGTCGCACCATTCTTGGTGAGCAGGGTGCCGAGCAATTGCTCGGTCAGGGCGACATGCTGTTCATGGCTGGCGGTGGCCGCATCTCGCGCCTGCACGGGCCGTTTGTCTCGGACGACGAAGTAGAACAGATCGTCGCTTACCTGAAGACCCAGGGCGCGCCGGAATATGTGGAAGCCGTCACCGAAGAAGGCGGAGAAGGTGAAGTCGCCGGTTTCGGCAATGATCTCGGTGGCGGCAGCCCCGGTGGTTCAGGTGATGAGCTTTATGACCAGGCCGTAGCCGTTATCCTGCGAGACAAGAAAGTCTCGACCAGTTACATTCAGCGCCGCCTGTCGATCGGTTACAACAAGGCTGCCAGCCTGATTGAACGGATGGAGCAGGAGGGATTGATCTCTTCCGCCAACCATGCGGGCAAACGCGAAATACTCGTCGGTTCGGACGGCGACATGTGATTAATCGGCTATGCCGCAATGTCGCCGTCTTGACGGCTGACAACCGAGTCAGAAACTATCGATTCATGTCCATTGGAGAAATGATCTGATGAAAATCCGCGCAACGGCCCTTGCTCTGGCCGCAGCAACGTTTCTTGCCATGCCGGCAATCACCCTCCTGCCCGGTTACAGCACCCCGGCTCAGGCAAATGCGCAGATGACTCAGGACGACGTGAACGCGCTGCAGCAGCTGAATGCCTACCTGAACAATATCCGCGGCATGAAGGGAGAATTCACCCAGACCAGCCCGCGCGGACAGGTCGCCAATGGTGTCTTCTACATCTCGAAGCCCGGCAAGATGCGGTTCGAGTATGCGCCACCCAGTCCGTTGCTTGTCGTGTCAGACGGCAGCTGGGTGACCGTCAAGAACACCAAGCGCAAGCGCGATGACCAGTACCCGTTGTCGACCACCCCGTTGAAGCTGGTTCTGGCAGATCAGGTCAACCTGTTCGAACAGGCCGTCATTCTCAATGTCGAACATCGCGATAACCTGTCTGCCATTACAATGCAGGAAAAGGGACAGCTTGTTGCAGGTCAGCTGACCATGGTGTTTGACCGCAACAGCAATGAGCTGGTGCAGTGGATCATCATTGATGGAAAGGGCCAGCGCACCAGCGTGCAGCTGTCGAACATCGACAACACGGCAGACCCGAATCCCAACCTGTTCGTGGTGAAGCGGTCCAGGGAACGCAAGTCGGCCTCAGACCGGTAACTGGCAGGGCCCACGGCACAATGCCAACCTTGCGCATCGCAACCTGGAACATCAATTCCGTCCGCTTGCGCGCGCCGCTGGTTGTCCGCTTCCTCGAACAGTATCAGCCAGACATCCTGTGTCTTCAGGAAACCAAATGCCCGCCCGGGCAGTTTCCGGCAGCTGCATTCAAGCAAGCTGGCTACCCTCACATCGCCGACAATGGCTATACCGGTCATCACGGCGTTGCCATCGTCTCCCGGCTTGCCTTTTCTCAGCATTCGGTCAAATCGTTCTGCGACCAGAACGATGGCCGTCATGTATGCATCAACCCGCAAGGAACATCGCTGTTCGTCCATAGCCTGTATGTACCGGCAGGAGGAGACGAACCTGATGCAGCCATAAATCCGAAGTTTGCTCACAAGCTGCGGTTTCTCGATGAGCTGAAGGATTGGGGCCAGGCCATACGTTCAACTGCTGGACAGCAGCACATCCTCACCGGCGACTTGAACATCGCGCCGCTTGAGCACGACGTATGGTCCCACAAACAGTTGCTGCGCGTGGTGTCTCATACCCCTGAAGAAACAAGCCGGATGCAGGACATCATGCAGGCCTGCCAGTTTCACGACCCGGTGCGCGCCCATCGGCCCGAACCGGAAAAGCTCTACTCCTGGTGGAGCTACCGGTCCAAGGAATGGGACAAGGCCGACAAGGGCCGCCGGCTGGACCACATTTGGGTTCCTGAAGAAATGTCCCGGCTTTGCCGCGCAACCTCAATCATTCGTGAGGCAAGGGGATGGGAAAGGCCGTCAGATCATGTGCCGGTCATGTTGGATCTGGACGTGCCGGCCTGAAGCTCACCGCTGGTTCAGTCCTTGTTGGCAAGCAACTCGTCAATGGGCTGAACGTTGAAATGCTCTTGCACGGCGGCGAGTTCGCTTGAGCTTTCTCCGAGTTTCTCACTCAGGACATCCAGAACCTGAATCCCGACTTCGGGGAATTCCGCACACAGTCGCAGAAACACCGACTGATCGATAACGATGGCCTCTACTTCGGTCTTGGCGACCAGGGTAACGGTGCGTGGCAAGCCGGCAATCATCGACTGGTCGCCAAACATGGATCCGGGACCAGCCAGTGCCAGAACACTGTTTGACTGCCCGTCGTGCACCACCGCCTCGCCGTCCCGGATGATGATTGCGCTGGTGGCATCGTCGCCCGCCTCGAAGATCGTGCGGCCCTTCGGCACAACAAGCTCTTCCGATGAAAACAGCAGCGTTTGCAGATGTGCTTCGTCGACATGCTGAAACAGCGGTATGCGCTTTAGCAGATCGACGGTTGCCCTGATGCTCATTGCCTTGTTGCCCTGTCCGCAATCTTGTTCATGGGACCAGCTTGTACCCACCCGCTTCCGTGACAAGCAATTGCGTATGCGACGGATCAAGCTCGATCTTCTGGCGCAGGCGATAAATATGGGTTTCCAGCGTATGGGTTGTTACGCCAGCGTTATAACCCCAAACCTCATGCAGCAGCACATCGCGGCTCACCACCTGGTCGCCTGCCCGGTACAGGAACTTCAGGATGGCTGTCTCCTTCTCCGTCAGGCGAATCTTCTTGTTGTCCTCCTGCAACAGAAGCTTGGCACTTGGCTTGAAGGTGTAGGGGCCGATCTTGAACACCGCGTCTTCGCTTTGTTCGTGTTGCCTCAGCTGGGCACGGATGCGGGCCAGCAGGACTGCAAACTTGAACGGCTTGGTGACATAGTCATTCGCGCCGGCATCCAGTCCAAGAATCGTGTCGGAGTCGGATGTCTCTGCCGTAAGCATGATCACCGGTCCGCGATAACCGTTCTTGCGCATGATCTTGCAGGCTTCGCGGCCGTCGAGGTCGGGCATGTTCACATCAAGGATCACCAGATCGACCAGCTCGGTCTTCAGGTGATTGACGGCAGCAAGCCCGCCATCGAGTGCAGTAACCGAGAAATCATCATGCAGCGCAAATTGCTCCGCGATGGTTTCGCGCAATGCATCATCATCATCTACGACCAGTATTTTCTTCTTGTTGCTCATGGTGGCCTTTACCGTGCAATTGATTACGGATTGATTCTAGTTGTGCTGGACTGTTTTGCAAAGCCTGCGCTGTGTCACGGAAAAACACATATCTTCATCGGCTGGTGATACGTCATGTGCCGGTCAACGCCCACCGCGCTGTGGTGCAGGCGGCAAACCTTTGTTTCAACTGCAGTTTAGGCCCAGCCGGTATCAGGAGAATGAAACGCGAAGGCGATGGCGCAACGCCGTCCGGCGTCTGGCCCTTGCGCCGTGTTCTGTATCGCCCGGACAGGGTGCTGCGACCCCGCACGGCGCTGCCGGTTCACGCCATTTCCGAGCAAGACGGCTGGTGTGATGATCCCTTGTCACGGGATTATAACCGGCAAGTTGGATTGCCTTACAGGTTCAGCCACGAACGGCTCTGGCGGGAAGACCACCTGTACGACCTGGTGCTGGTCATGGGACATAACGATGACCCGGCAGTTCGTGGGCGCGGCAGTGCGGTGTTCATTCATTTGCGCGCAACTGACGATGGTCCGACACAAGGTTGCATCTCTTTTGCCAAACCCGATCTGCTGCACTTGCTGAGCAGGGTGGATCAGCGCACCACAGTCGTGATCTGATTTTGGTCAGCCGAAGTCAGCTTCGCGAACCAAAAATCGCACTGCCGACCCGCACGTGCGTCGCCCCCAATTCGATGGCGGTTTCAAAGTCCCCGCTCATGCCCATGCTGAGTTTGTGCAGACCGTTGCGTTTGGCAAGTTTCGCCAGCAGGGCAAAATGCAGTGCTGGTTCTTCATCCACCGGCGGAATGCACATCAGCCCGCTCACCGGCAGGTCGTAGGTCTTGCGGCAGGCCTCCACAAACCCGTCGATGGTTTCAGGCGCAATACCGGCCTTCTGTGGCTCGAGCCCGGTATTGACCTGGATGAACAGTTCAGGGGACCGGCCCGCCGCCTGGGTTTCCTTCGCAAGAGTCTTTGCAAGCTTTTCCCGGTCGAGTGTTTCGATGCAATCGAACAACTCAATTGCCTCTCGCGTCTTGTTGCTTTGCAGTGGTCCGATGAGGTGAAGCACCGTATCCGGGTATTTCTCTTTCAGGGCTGGCCACTTGCCATAAGATTCCTGAACGCGGTTCTCGCCAAACACCCGATGCGGAATGTTCAGCACCGGCTCAATGTCGGGCCCTTCAAACGTTTTCGATACCGCCACCAGCGTGATCTCGTCAGGCGAACGGCCGGCGCGCCCTGCTGCACCCTCGATCCGCGCCATCACTTCCATGTAGCGCGCCTGCGTCTGGTCTTCGTTGCTCATCGTATCCAGTTCGTGTTGCTTGCCCGTTCGGCTGCTTCCTGTTACTGCATCGCCTCGACAAATTCCCATTCGAAAACAGGCATACCACAATAATGTCGAGCGAGCGCTACAACCCCAGGACCGCCGAGCCCAAGTGGCAAAAGGCGTGGGATGAAGCAGGCACTTTTATCGCCAGCAACACATCTGACAAGCCCAAGTACTACGTGCTGGAAATGTTTCCCTACCCGTCTGGCCGAATCCACATGGGCCACGTGCGCAACTACACCATGGGCGATGTTATTGCCCGTTACCGCAAGGCGTGTGGTTACAATGTGCTGCACCCGATGGGCTGGGATGCATTCGGCATGCCGGCAGAAAACGCCGCCATGGAGCGCAAGGTCCACCCCGGCGAGTGGACCTATCAGAACATCGACACCATGCGGGGCCAGCTCAAGTCCATGGGGCTGGCCATCGACTGGACCCGCGAATTCGCAACCTGCGATCCGTCCTACTATGGTCACGAACAGCGCATGTTCATTGAGTTCTATCGCGCCGGTCTGGTCGAGCGCAAAGTCTCGGTGGTTAACTGGGACCCCGTTGACCAGACAGTGCTCGCCAACGAACAGGTCATCGATGGGCGTGGCTGGCGCTCCGGTGCATTGGTTGAAAAGCGTGAGCTTGCCCAGTGGTTCTTGAAGATCTCCGACTTTTCCGAGGAGTTGCTGTCTGCACTCGACACCCTTGAAGACTGGCCGGACAAAGTGCGCCTGATGCAGCGCAACTGGATTGGCAAGTCGGAAGGCCTGCGTTTCTCGTTCGAACTGGAAGATGAGAACGGAAATCTGCTCGACGACAGGCTGACCGTTTACACCACCCGGCACGACACCATTTTCGGCGCCAGCTTCTGCGCAATTTCAGCGGACCACCCATTGACCCGCAAGGCCGCGGAAACCTCAACCGGCGTTGCTGAATTCCAGAAGGAATGTGCGGCGCTCGGCACCAGCGAAGAAGCCATTGAGCGCGCCGAGAAGAAAGGCGTCCCGCTCAAGCTGTTTGCACGCCACCCGTTCGACAAGTCGAGAAAGCTGCCTGTCTACGCAGCAAACTTCGTGCTGATCGGCTACGGCGAAGGTGCTGTCTTTGGCTGCCCGGCACACGATCAGCGCGACCTCGACTTTGCCCGCAAATATGGTCTCGACGTTGTTCCGGTTGTAGCCCGCAAGGGCGCAGAGGATGTCGAGATTGGCGAGACCGCCCTGATTGAGAAGGACGAGTCATCTGTCCACATGATCAACTCGGACTTCCTTGATGGAATGTCGGTGGAAGACGCCAAGACCGAAGTCGCCAACCGGCTCGAGGCGGCCGGTGTTGGAGAGCGCGCTGTCAACTATCGCCTGCGCGACTGGGGTGTTTCACGTCAGCGCTACTGGGGCTGTCCAATACCGTTCATCCACTGCGACGAATGCGGCGTGGTCGAAGTGCCGATGGAAGACCTGCCGGTAAAGCTGCCGGATGAAGTATCCTTTGACAAACCTGGCAACCCGCTCGACCGGCATGAGGAATGGAAATCCGTTTCGTGCCCGAAATGTGGTGGGGCCGCCCGGCGCGAAACCGACACGTTTGACACCTTTATTGATTCGTCGTGGTACTTCGTGCGGTTCTGTTCACCCCACGCCGAAGTGCCGGTGGATCTGAAAGCCGCTGACTATTGGTTGCCGGTCGACCAGTATATTGGCGGTATCGAGCATGCCATTCTTCACCTGCTTTATTCGCGCTTCTTCGCCCGCGCCATGAAGATCACTGGCCACCTCAATGTCGAGGAACCTTTCAAGTCCCTGTTCACCCAGGGCATGGTGATTCATGAAACCTACAAGTCTCAATCCGGCCAGTGGTTGACGCCGGCCGAGGTGGAACGTGACGGCGACACCTGGATTGAAACGGCAACCGGCGCAGGCGTTACGGCCGCGCCGGCCGAGAAGATGTCGAAGTCGAAGAGAAACGTTATCGATCCGGACGACATTATCGAGAAGTATGGCGCAGACACAGCCCGTTGGTTCATGCTTTCGGACACGCCCCCGGAACGCGACATCGAGTGGACGGAGGCCGGCGTTCTGGGTGCCTGGCGGTTTGTTCAGCGTATCTGGCGGTTGTCCTGCGAAATTGCGGAGCTCAATGTAGCCGTGGACACCGCGGCACTGGCGGAATGCAAGGATGAACAGGTCCTGGACCTTCGCCGCTCTACCCACGCGACGATTGCAGCGGTAGGAGACGATATTTCCCATCTCCGCTTCAATCGGGCAATCGCTCGCATCTATGAGTTGGTCAATGCAATTTCAGCTGCCGTTTCCGGAGGATGGACCGATCAGGTTCATCAGATGGCGCTGCGTGAAGCCGTACTTGCACTTGTGCAGCTTTTTGCACCGATGATGCCGCACCTTGCCGAGGAGTGCTGGCGGGTTTTGGGCCAGTCGGGCATGGTTTGTGATCAGGCTTGGCCGGAACATGATCCGGCATTGCTTGTTTCCGATTCTGTCACCGTAGTGGTACAGATTAACGGCAAGAAGCGGGCTGAATTGTCTCTCGCTAAGGGTATGGACAAGTCTGCAGTTGAGCAGGCATGCCTTGCGAACGAGAATGTGGTACGTAGCTTGTCGGACAAGACTGTGCGAAAGGTGATTGTCGTACCGGACAAGCTGGTCAATATTGTAGCTGGATGATGGATAGACAGACCAAAGGTTTCACTGCGGCGTCGCTGCTGGCATTCGCTCTCCTGCTTCAGGGTTGTGGATACCAGCCGCTCTATGCCACGCGTGCAGACGGGTCGTCGGTGAGCCAGGACCTCGCATCGGTGAGTGTGCAGCATCAGTCGACTCGGGTCGGGCAGCTTGTGCGCAACGAGATTCTGAAATCAACAAGGCCGGCCGGTACCTCTGCGCCCGACCGGTATGTATTGAATTTCGAAGCCAGGAGCAATGCGCAGGCCCTGGTCGATACATCCGATACAGTGCACCGCCGTCTGGCATACAATCTGACTGCAAAGTTTTATCTCGTGGACAGCGGCTCACAACAAACTGTGTTTAGCGGACAGGCCTTCAGCCGTGTGCCGTATGACCGCCTGAATGCGTCGTTCTCCAATGTTCAGGCGCGCGTCAACGCAGAGGAACAGGCAGCACAGCAGGTTGGCCAGGAAATGAAGACCCGGCTCGCCGCATTTCTTGCCCGGAATTAGATGGCTTCGGTAAAGCCCGATAGTTATTCCAGTCAACTTTCTTCCCGGTTGGACCGGTTCAAGGGGGCCTTGGTATTTGGCCCCAATTGGGATCTCGTTCACAGGCTGGCTGATGAGACGGTTTCTGCGTTTCGCAAGGCTGATGCCGGCATCGAGATAATCCGGCTGGCGGCTGCCGATGTGGATGAACAACCCGGCAAGCTGCTTGAGGAGCTGCAGGCACTGTCCCTGTTCGGTTCATCCAAGCTCGTCGTTTTCGATGCGTCTTCTGCTTCATCCTACAAGGAGTGCGTATCGGCCATTTCGGTGGGTTGGTCAGATTGTTTTTTGCTGGTGACAGCGGGCGATCTGAAAAAGTCGGTTGCCGTTCGCAAGGAGTTCGAGGCCTCTCCGGATCTGGCTGCTGTCATCTGCTACGAACAGTCTGCCGATGAGCTTGCCAGTGTGGTTCGGTCATTGTTGCAGGATCAGGGTCTTGCTGTTGATGCTCAAACGGCAATGGCAATCGTTGAGAGCGTGTCCGGCAATGCAGCCCTTGTTCAGACGGAAGTGGACAAGATTGCGTCCTATGCGATGGGTCAGGAAAGCGTTTCACTTGAGGACGTGGCAGCGATTTGTGCCGAGAACAGGGATTCTCCCCTCGATGCGTTGCTGGATCGGACATTTGCAGGTCAACGTGACAGCGCTCTGTCCAGCCTGAGCGATCTTCATGACAGCGGCGTTGCCGCATCGTCTGTCCTGGTCGCCCTGACCAATCATTTCGTGTTGCTGTCCCACATGGTTGCTGCAAGTGGAGATGGACGCCGCGCCGATGCTGTCGTGAAGGAGTGGCGTCCGCCGGTATTCTGGAAGCGGCAAGCCGCAATGGTCGATCAGGTCCGCAGGCTTGCCGGCCATGACCTTTCGGCTTTGAATGAGGCTGTTATGGTTGCCGTTCAATCGAGCCGGAGCAATCACGACATTGCATGGCCGCTGCTTGAGCGGCTGGTGCTGGCATTGTCGAGCCGTTTGAGGAATGCGTGATCGCTTTAGAACTGCGCCCCTAACTTGCGGCAGAGTTCTTCGAACTGATCTAACGTTTTGTAATTAAACGTTATTTTACCCTTCTCACCAGTGCCGGGCTGAATCGAGACACGCAGGCCCGTGGCTTCAGCAATGGTTTTTTCCAGCGCCTTGAGATCACTGTTGTCCTTGGTCTTCCCGGCTGTGAGTTTAACGTCTTGCTCATCAGCAGCATTGCGGGCCAGGGCTTCTGCCTGCCGGACAGACAGACCAAGCGCAATGATTTTCTGGGCCAGTGATTGCGGGTCATCCGTGGCAATGAGGGCGCGGGCATGGCCGGCGGTCAATTTGCCATCCTGAAGCTGATCAAGCACGGGCTTGGGTAGCGTGGTCAGCCGCAATGTATTTGCAATGTGACTGCGGCTCTTGCCGATGGATTCGGCGAGTTTTTGCTGCGTGTATCCATAGCTGTCGATCAGCTGCTGATAGCCCATGGCTTCTTCAACAGGGTTCAGGTCAGCACGCTGAACGTTTTCGATGATGGCAATCTCGAGAACTTCTTCATCGGACAGTTCGCGGATCAGTACCGGGATCTGATGCAGACCGGCGCGCTGTGCTGCACGCCAACGGCGTTCACCGGCGACAACCTGGTAGGTATCGCCGCTTGCCGATGGACGCACTACGACTGGCTGTAAGATGCCTTTTTCGCCAATGGATCGCGCCAGGTCCTCCAGATCTTCTTCATTGAAGACTTTGCGCGGATTGAGCTTGTTGCTGGTGATCTGTTCGATCGGCAATTCCTTCAATCCGTCGCGGGCGACCGGTTCTACGTGCTGCTCGGCTTCCGTTGGCAGGTCATCTCCAATAAGGGCGGCGAGGCCGCGCCCCAATCGTTTTTTAGGTAGGGCCGTCATGTCAGGTAGCTCTCTCTTGGGGCGGTTCAGGCTGCGCGCAGCGACCGTTCGCGTTTGATTATTTCGGAGGCGAGTCGAATATACGCCTGTGAACCTGCGCAGGTATTGTCATACAGCAATACCGGTTTGCCGTAGGACGGCGCTTCAGACACCCGCACGTTGCGCGGTATGACCGTTTCATAGACCTTGGCACCGAGCACGCTGCGCACGTCCTGCGCCACCTGCTCCGACAGCGAGTTGCGCCGGTCAAACATGGTCAGCACGATGCCCTGGATTTCTAGCGATGGGTTCAGCGTTGCCTTCACCCGGTCAACGGTCTTCATCAGCTGGCTGAGGCCCTCAAGCGCGAAAAACTCGCATTGCAGTGGCACCAGAATGGCATCCGCAGCCGACAGCGAATTGATGGTGAGCAGGTTCAGTGATGGTGGGCAGTCAACGAGAATGTACGTGTAGCGCTGATGTGGCGCCGCATCCCGGTACATCTCGTCAATCGAGTCACGCAACCGGAATGTCTTGCGGTCATACTCGGCCAGTTCCAGTTCCGCGCCCAGCAGGTCCATCGAGGATGGAACACAATCAAGGCCGGGTATTTCTGATTGGCGGATAGCGGAGGCCAGCTTTGCCTCACCGATCAGCACCTGGTAGGTCGACGCGGCAGAGTTGGGACGGTCAATACCAATGCCAGTAGTGGCATTGCCTTGTGGATCGAGGTCAATGACCAAAACCTTCTCGCCAACAGCAGCCAGGGCGGTTCCTAGATTGATGGCAGTCGTAGTCTTGCCTACGCCGCCTTTCTGGTTGGCGACAGCAAGAATACGGGGTTTCGGGCACTCAGCAGTGTAGAGCGGTTGGGTTGACACGTTCGGCCTCACTTATATCGAGAATGCACCCGTCTGCAGACAGTTTGCTGGGGTGTTTGCTGAACGAAATATTCCAACATTTAGTAGCTTCGGTCAATTCAACATCAACATGTTGTCCCTTGAGGAACAGCATTCGTTGTGGACGAACCGGTAATTTCTCAACGAGATCGAGCAAAGCGGCCAATGGGGCCAGCGCTCGAGCGGTCAGAACGTCGACAGGTCGTTCCACATCCGAATCTGTCAGGGATTCTATGCGCTTGTTTGCGATTCGTGTATTCAATTCGCATATCCGCGAGACATGCCGCAGAAACGCACATTTCTTCGCATTGCTTTCTACCATCGTGACCAACACCTCTGATGGCCTGCGCTCTTCAAGCACAATCGCCAGGGGGATCGCTGGCAACCCCCCACCTGAGCCAATATCGAGGACGTGGCGAGTGCCGGGTTGGATCAGGTCCGCCAGCTGCAATCCATCGGCAATGTGCCTGGTCCAGATCTCAGAGATGGTGCTGGGGCTGATCAGATTGTGTGTGGCCTGCCAGCGCAAAAGTTCGGTGGCATAGAGGTTGAGTTTGTCTTGTGATTCACGTGAAACATTCCAGCATCTTGTGAAATCTGCAGGTAAGTTTGGTAGAGAAGTGGAGTGCGATTGCCGCGCCATGACTATACAGCCAGCTTGGCTGCGGCAGCCTGCTTGCGCACGTAAGATACCAGCAGCGCCAGGGCGGAAGGTGTAATGCCATCGATTTGGCCCGCATCGCCAATGGTTGCCGGCCGAACAGCCATGAGCTTCTGACGTGCCTCATTGGACAAGCCGGGCACAGCTGAGTAGTCCAGCGATTCAGGCAGTTTGGTTGCCCGCTCTTCGCGCAACGCCCTGATCTCGGCAGCCTGCCGATCGGTATAAGACGCATACAGCGCTTCGGCTTCCATCTGTGCCGCGAGCTGCTGATTCACGTGAAACAGCTCAGGGCAACCAGCACTTAGACGGACAAAATCGACATCCGCGTAGGACAGATACTCATAAGCTGAACGCATCTTCCCGTCCTTGTTGGATGGCAATCCCCGCTTCTCTGCTTGCTGAGGCGTAAAACACATGTTTTTGAGCTGATGACGCAATGAATCGAGTTGCGCAGACTTCTCTTCGAATGCCTTTCGCCGATCATCGCTGCACAGGCCAAGATCAATGGCTTTCCGCGTCAACCGCTCATCCGCATTGTCTGCACGCAGCATCAGGCGGTATTCAGCCCGTGACGTGAACATGCGGTACGGTTCAGACACGCCACGTGAAATGAGATCATCGACCAGAACGCCGATGTACCCTTCAGATCTTTCGATCGACAGCGGATCCAGTCCCAGCGCAGCAGCCGCGGCATTGGCACCGGCAACCAGACCCTGTGCGGCTGCCTCTTCATATCCCGTTGTTCCATTGATCTGACCCGCCAGATACAGACCGGGCAAAGCCTTTACCCGCAACTGCCAGTCCAGTTCACGTGGATCAATGTAGTCATATTCAATGGCATATCCGTACTGGAGAATACGCACATTCTCCAATCCCTTGATGGAACGCACATAGGCATCCTGGACGTCTTCAGGCAACGAGGTCGAAATGCCATTTGGATAGACGGTTAGATCATCCAGTCCCTCGGGCTCCAGGAACACTTGGTGGGCATTTCGATCGGCAAACTTGACGATCTTGTCCTCAATGGACGGACAATAGCGCGGGCCCGTTCCTTCGATATAGCCAGCATACATCGCGGATTTTGAAAGATTTTCCTCAATAATCCAGTGCGTGACCTCATTCGTATAGGTGATGTGGCAGGCAATCTGGTGCGCATGAGTCCGATCTGTCAGCGTGGAAAAATAGAATGGCGATTCATCGGCGGGTTGTGCTTCCAATCCGGTATAGTCGATTGTCCTCGCATCCAGCCGCGGCGGCGTGCCGGTCTTGAGACGGCCAATTTGCAACCCTGTCCCCCGCAGAACCTGTGCCAGGCCATTGCTGGGCGCCTCACCTACACGGCCTGCAGGGATACGCTTGTCTCCAATATGTATGAGACCGCCCAGAAAGGTTCCTGTGGTCAACACCACACAGGCCGCTCGGACCTCACAACCATCTTCCATCGTGACGCCGGCCACCCGGTCACCATCGAGGATAAAACCTGCCACAGCGCCTTCCACAATGGTGAGACCCGGCGTGTTGGCGATCTCCAACTGCATGGCTGATCTGTACAGCGCACGATCAATCTGAGCCCTGGGCCCACGGACAGCAGGGCCTTTTGACCGATTCAACAACCTGTATTGAATGGCAGCCTTGTCACTCAAGCGGGCAATCAATCCGTCCAGCGCATCCACTTCGCGCATCAGATGACCCTTGCCAAGACCGCCCATCGCCGGATTGCACGACATCTCGCCAATGGTCGAGGCCTTGTGTGTCACCAGCACTGTGCGTGCCCCACGGCGTGCTGCTGCTGCTGCAGCTTCGCAGCCGGCATGGCCACCGCCAACGACAACAACATCGTAGTTTGTATCCACATCTTTGCTCATAATGCGCGTCCATACACGAACTGTGGACAAACTTCAAAAAGTGCTTTGTTTCACGTGAAACATTTTCGAGTCCGTAACGATCACTTTCCAATGCAAAACCGGGAAAAAATATCGTCCAGCAAGTCCTCGACATCTACCTTGCCGATCAATTTTTCCAGGCTTTGAGCTGCCAATCTGAGCTCTTCAGCGACAATTTCCATGTCCAAGCGCTCATTCTGAGCCGCTTCCAGATGCTTTGCACAGGTTTCAACAGCATGCATTTGCCGTTCCCTGACAAGCGCCGCCGGTTCAATCGTCTCGCATAAAGCGCAAACCCGGCCCTCCAAACATTTCAGGAGCTCATCAAGACCCTCACCAGTGACGGCAGACACCGCGATATCAGCAACAGCGGGAACTTGCTCAAGGTTCAAATCAAGCTTGTTCCAGATTCGTATCGTTTCCGAATCCACCCCGAAATTCTCAGGCCAGGGGGCATCCCAAGCCCCCACAAGCAGCACCAGATCAGCTTCTTTGGCTTGCTCTGTTGCCCGTGCAACTCCCATTTGTTCCGCCTTGGAATCGATTTGTTCACGCAAGCCAGCCGTATCAACCAAATCCACCGCATAACCACCAAGCGTCAAACCAACCTCGATGACGTCTCTGGTGGTACCGGCTTCTTCACTGACAATGGCCACATCGCGAGCCGCAAGCCTGTTCATCAAACTGGACTTGCCAGCATTCGGCGCTCCAACCAGAGCAATCTTTATACCAGACCTGATCCGCCGCCCCCGCTCATACTTCACCAGCTCATGTGAAATCGCGTGGCAAAGTTCCCGAACGGCGAACCCAACATGCTGTCTGGCCTCTGCCTCGACGCCCTCCTGATCACTGAAGTCTATGCACGCTTCCACCGTGGCAAGACTGCGCGTAATGCCGGCCCGCCAACCCGCAAAGACTTTCGATGCTTCGCCATCAGCGTGATAAAGCGCCTGGCGAACCTGCTGCTCTGCTTCAGCATCGAGCACATCTGCAAGTCCTTCGACTTCAACCAGATCCAGCTTGCCGTTCGCAAAAGCCCGCCGGGTGAACTCTCCCGCCTGTGCAGGTCTGAACCCATCAAAACCACGCAACTCATCCAGGACAAGACGGATAATGCCAAGGCTGCCATGCAGATGAATCTCTGCGCAGTCCTCACCGGTAAAACTGTGTGGACCTTCAAACCAAAGCACCAACGCCTTATCCAGAACGCAGCCATCGCAAGGTCTGCGGACCTCCTTCAGCGTTGCGACACGTGCAGGCGGTATCCCGCCGCAGAAAGTGGTCAATACATCACGAGCACGGCTGCCCGAGACGCGGACCACGGCAACCGCCGCCTTGCCCGCACCCGATGACAATGCATAGATGGTGTCCTCAAACTGCGTCACCGATAACCAATCCTCACGAGAAAACCTTTGGCATGGCGATCAAATCAACCAAAACCAACCGGCTTGCAAGTGAAACCAGCCCCTATCTTTTGCAACACGCCGACAATCCGGTCGACTGGTATCCTTGGGGAAACGAGGCATTCGAGGCCGCTCGCACCAGCAACAAGCCCATCCTTCTGTCCATTGGCTATGCCGCATGTCACTGGTGCCATGTCATGGCGCACGAAAGTTTCGAGGACGACTCGACCGCTGAACTGATGAACCGACATTTCATCAACATCAAGGTTGATCGCGAAGAAAGACCTGATGTCGATCGAATCTACATGGACGCCTTGCACCTGATGGGAGAGCAGGGCGGGTGGCCCCTGACCATGTTTCTCGATGCCGACCGCAATCCTTTCTGGGGCGGAACCTACTTCCCACCCGTCAGCCAGTATGGCCGGCCCAGCTTCAAGCAAGTGCTGACGCAACTGGCCAACATCTGGCAGGATCAGCAAGACAAGATTGGAAACAACACCAGGGCCATACTTGCACAATTGCAGGCCACGCCCCCTGCATCGACAGGTCACACCATCACGTCAGACCTTCTGCAAACAGTGGCACGCCAATTGCTCCAAGTATATGACCATGCAAACGGCGGCATTGGTAGTGCTCCAAAATTCCCGCAAAGCCCGATATTTCAGCTGCTCTGGACACTAAACAGCACCCTGGACATACCGGCAGCAGGAGAAGCCGTACGCCACACCATGACGAGCATCAGCCAAGGCGGCATTTATGATCATCTTGCCGGTGGTATGGCCAGATATACTGTCGATGCCCGTTGGCTAATACCCCACTTCGAAAAAATGCTCTACGACAACGCCCAGTATGTCTCATTACTGAGCCAACTCAACAATGCCGCTCCCGATGAATTGTTCCGGTTACGAATCGAGGAAACCTGCGAATGGCTTCTCAGCGATATGCGAACACCAAATGGTCTGTTTGCCAGTAGCTATGATGCCGATTCAGAAGGCGAGGAAGGAAAGTATTATTGCTGGCACGAACACGAGATCGACCAGCTCTTGTCCGAATCGAGTCGAAACCAGTTCAAACAAGCCTACGATGTAACCGAAAGCGGAAACTGGGAAGGCAAGACCATCCTGAACCGCCTTCATAACCCGCACCTTTTCGACACCGAAACAGAACGGCAACTCAAACAATCACGACAGCTATTGCTGGAGCATCGTAAGCAGCGAATACCACCAACCTGGGACGACAAAACCCTGACCGACTGGAACGCCCTCACAATTCAAGCCTTCGCACACGCCTCTGTTACACTTGATCGGCCTGATTATCTGCAAGTCGCAACAGACACTATGACTGCACTTCTGCAGACAATGGTCCAAAACGGCCAACTATATCACAGCCAAAGAAATGGAGACTTCAGGGGAAACGCTACCGCCGATGATCTCGCGCATCTCATAAATGCAAACCTGACTCTCTATGAGACAACGCTTGACGCCAATTGGTTGCGGCAGGCAACAACCCTGACTGACACACTCATCTCAGACTATGCCACAGAAGGCACCTCAGCCTTTGCCTATGTCTCAAACCGGACAGACGACCTACCAATACGTCAGGTCCTCTGGAGTGATGACGTGATGCCAAACGCAAACGCGGCGATGATCACCAACCTCTGCAAACTTGCCCTGCATTCTGGAAACAATGCTTATCTTGAAAGGGCGAAAGCCATTCTTGCTGAGTTCGAACCACGAATGCTGGCCAACGCATTTTCCTGTCCCACCGCCTGGATCGCGTGGATCGCACTGACCAGCCAACCGCAAATCGTGCTCACCGGATCGCAAGACCATCCGGTCTTTAAAGAGCTGCATCACACAGCACTAAAGATAGCCCATCCCTACACGACAATCCTGTATGCAGATAACCCGTCCGCCCTGGCGCCGGACCATCCCGCATATGGAAAAGACAGTGGAGGTGTCCCCACTGTCTTCAAATGCGCGAACCAAACCTGCGGCCTGCCGTTCACAGACCCAGGCAAACTCAGTGCTTAGGCATTCATTGAATCGAAGAAGTCATCGTTGGACTTGGTCTGCCGCAGCTTGTCCAACAGAAACTCGATTGCATCGACTGTCCCCATCGGATTGAGGATGCGCCGCAAGACATAGGTCTTCTTGAGCTTGACCGGATCAACCAGCAGCTCTTCCTTTCGGGTGCCCGACCGGAGAATATCCATTGCAGGGAACACACGTTTGTCGGCCACCTTGCGATCAAGAACGATTTCAGAGTTGCCGGTCCCCTTGAATTCTTCGAAGATCACCTCGTCCATCCGGCTGCCGGTATCAATCAGGGCCGTAGCGATAATCGTCAGTGAGCCGCCTTCTTCGATATTACGCGCAGCACCAAAGAAACGTTTCGGCCGTTGCAACGCATTCGCGTCAACACCACCGGTGAGCACCTTGCCCGAAGACGGAACGACCGTGTTGTACGCGCGGCCCAACCTGGTAATTGAATCGAGCAGGATGACCACGTCGCGGCCATGCTCAACCAGGCGCTTGGCCTTTTCGATAACCATCTCGGCCACCTGGACATGCCGGCTGGCAGGTTCATCGAATGTAGAGCTGACAACTTCGCCACGAACCGACCGGCGCATATCGGTCACTTCCTCGGGACGCTCGTCGATCAACAGCACGATCAGATAGCATTCCGGATGGTTGGAAGTGATCGACTGCGCGATGTTCTGCAGCAACACAGTCTTACCGGTGCGTGGCGGCGCCACAATCAATCCGCGCTGACCCTTGCCGAGCGGTGCTACAAGATCGATGACACGGCTCGAATAGTCTTTCTTGGTCGGATCCTGCACTTCCATGACAAGACGCTCATCAGGATACAGCGGCGTCAAATTGTCGAAGTGGATCTTGTGGCGAACCTTCTCCGGCTCCTGGAAATTCACCGAGTTGACCTTCAGCAGGGCAAAGTAGCGTTCCCCTTCCTTTGGACTGCGAATATCACCCTCGACAGTATCACCCGTCTTCAGTGCAAACTTCCTGATCTGGCTGGGGCTGACATAAATGTCATCCGGACCTGCCAGATAGTTAGCATCCGGCGACCGAAGGAAGCCAAAACCATCCGGCATGACTTCAACCACGCCTTCACCGATAATATTTACATCACGCGCAGCCAGACTTTTCAGAATAGCAAACATGAGCTCTTGCTTGCGAAGCGCGCTGGCATTTTCCACCTCCAGCTCTTCTGCAGCACTCAGCAACTCAGCCGGGGACTTCTGTTTCAGATCGAACAGCTTGATCTGTTCAAGTTCGTCAAGATTGGTCATCGCATAGGGACCTGGAGCTTGGGGAAACGTCTGTAAATGTGCTGCCGACCGCACAACAGACCATCAATGAGGAGGGACCGGCGCACACACGGACGACAATTGCTACCGGAGAGAGCTCTATACCAGCAAAAGAAACGCGACGGAACTTAAAAAGCGTACAGCCTTAATACCACGGCTTCACAACAACACTGATGACGATCACCACCATCAGCAGCGTCGGCAACTCATTCGCCACCCTGAAAGCAACATGACCACGCGTGTTTTGATCGTCCCTGAACAACCGCACCTGCTTACCAAGCCACATATGAAAAACCGTCATGACTATCAGGCATGCGACCTTCACCACGAACCACAAAGGCCATTCACTCAACCAACCCGACTCATAGGCAAGCCAAAGCCCCGCAATCCACGACACGATCATCGCCGGGTTCATGATCGCCTTCAGAAGCCGGCGTTCCATAACCTTTAACGTCTCCGACAGCTCACCGCCCGCAGTTGCACTGCTGTGATAAACCATCAATCGCGGCAAATAGAGCAATCCAGCCATCCACGAGATAACCGCAAGGATATGGAGGACCTTGATCCACTCGTACATCAGTTCAAGACCCGTTTGAGTCGAACGCGCGGATAACATCGATCAATTGCGATACATGCTCCGGTGGCGTTTCCTTGCGGATACCGTGACCAAGATTGAATATGTGCCGGCCTATTGGCAAATCTCGAAGAATCCCTTCGGCCGCGGTCTTCATGCCGTCTCCACCTGCAATAACCGCCAGCGGATCAAGATTTCCCTGCACCACACACTTCGGGACAAGATGGTCTCTTGCCCATGCAGTATTGACCGGCCATTCGATGCC
>JAWVYF010000009.1:0-23150 GCA_033722845.1 Anderseniella sp.
TGCCCTCGATCCCTCGATCATGCCCGCCGTCATCGGCCGGGCTGCCGGCGGTCTTGGTTATTGGCAGGCAGTCGAATTGATGACTGGCATTGCCGGCAAGGCGACCATAGCCGGTTTCGATCTGGTGGAGTTCATGCCAGCTCAGGATGTCGACGGACTGGGAGCACTGACGGCCCACCGCATCGTCGCAACCGCCCTGGGGCTTGCCTGCCGGCAGTAGTGCCCGCTTCAACAGCCTTCAATCGTTGTCCAAATTCCTCGGCTTGACGCTTCAAGGCGCAATGTAGATTGACATTAGTTCGACTTCGAATTATATAATTCGATATCGAACTAATGGAGGTGTCTTATGGATCGCAGGTCTTTCATCAGGATTGCAGGTGGTGGGGCAGTTGTGGCTGCTGCCGGGGCGGGGCTCTACGGGTATGCATCAAACAATGTATTCCCGGTGCCACCATCCGCAGTCTCTGCCTGGGGCGAAGCAGGACAGCAGAGCGAGCCGAGACGGTTCGTTTTGTCCTATGCAATCCTCACCCCCAATCCGCACAACATGCAGCCATGGAAGGCAGATCTGGCAACACCAGGCGAGATATCGATCAGTCTCGACGAGAAACGCATGCTGCCTGCCACCGATCCGTTTGGACGCCAGATCCTGATGGGTCTGGGCGGGTTCCTCGAACTCCTTTCGATGTCAGCCGCAACAATTGGTCATGCTGCCGAAGTGACATTGTTTCCTGACGGATTGCCCGGCGAATACCTTGACGGCCGCCGGGTTGCACGAGTGGTTCTCAGGCAACAAGATGGCGTCAGCATCGACCCGCTTTTTCAGCATGTTCTGGCGCGCAGAACTGACCGCCGCGCCTATGATGTGAGCAGGAAGATTACCGCCAACGATATTGCAGCGCTCTCCGCAGCCACAGATGGTTTGGGGATTCGATTTGGAGTGGAGACCGGCGACAAGGTGACAGGTATAAGGGACATCGCCCGCAAGGCCTGGTTCACCGAACTGACGACGGAAGCGCCAATGATGGAGTCAGTCCATGTTCTGCGGGTCGGTACGAAGGAAATCGATACTCATCGTGACGGCATCACAATCGATGATCCGATGTTGGTGTTGCTGGACAAGGTGGGGTTGTTCGACCGTTCAACCATGCCGGCCGCCGACTCGCAGGCAGTAAAGGCGCAGGTTGCCGAGTTCGACAAGATCACTGCAGCTACACCAGCCTATCTCTGGATTGTGACCGCCGGAAACTCTCGCCCCCAACAGATTGCAGCAGGCTCAGCATACCTGAGAGCCAATCTCGCCGCGACGGGACTGGGCCTGTCGTTGCACCCCAACCAACAGGCACTCCAGGAATACCCGGAAGTAGCGCAATACCATGCCGCCATTCATCACCTGCTTGATGCGCCAATTCAAGAATTCACTGTTCAGATGCTCGCTAGACTGGGACATGCTATTGATGGTGAGCAAGCTGTTCCGCCAGCACCGCGCAAGGGACTGCCAGCATTACTCACTTGAGCCAAGGTCAATCTGGCAGGGGACGACATGACAACAGGTGATAGGCAGTACTTCGAGCTTTTCAACGAGATCGGGATTATTGCGCAGCTCACCAGAACGATCATGGAAACGCGATTGCCGGACGGGTTGACGCTGCCACACTTCTCGGTCGTCAACCATCTGGTGAGATTGGGCGATGGCGTTACGCCACGCGCCCTGGCCGCCGCATTTCAGGTGCCGCGCAACACCATGACCAACACGTTGTCAGGACTGGAGAAGCGTGGCTTGATCGAAATCCGGCCAAATCCTGAGGACGGAAGAAGCCGGCAGGTGTTTCTGACTGCAGAAGGCAGGACCTTCCGCGAGCAGGCAATCGACGCGCTGGCCCCGGATATCCGGAGAATCGCCACCAGGATCCACCCCAAGGACATCGAAGCAGTGTTGCCAAACCTGATCCGAATGAGACAAGCCCTCGATCAGATCCGCGAACCAGCTGCACCGGTTTCACGGCTCAATTCAGAAAATTGACCCGCTTGCCGCCGGCATAATAGTCGCCGCCACGCTGTTCGAAACTGCGGCAGCCTGCCCCGCGTCCCGGAAAATCACCAGACGGATCATAGCGGTCGCACACACGGCCCTTCTCGGTCCACCAGAACCCGTTGCCACTGCCGGCATCGGACCGCCACACCAGCTTGCCAGCGGTGCCCAGCGTTATCCGTGCTTCCTTGCCGTCGATCCGCGAAGTGATGGTCTTGCCTTCCAGTACGCTCTTGATCTCGTCCTTGTCGAGATTGCCCCGGAACGGCGCACTGCTGTCTCCACCCTGAACCGGCAGCCCGGCCTCCACCTTGCGCTCCTTCTTGGGTTTCGCGCGAGGCGATGGGGCAGCTGAGGAGCTTTCTTCCGCGTCCGGCTTGGAGTCCGCTTTGGCTTGCTTCTTGGCCTGCTCGGCTTCGCGCTTTGCAGCCTTGCTGCCGGGCTTGGGCCGGGGCACAGGCACATCGGAGGAGGATGAACTGGTGTTTGACCTTGTGCTGGTTTCCTTCTTGGCAGGCTGACGTGCCTCGTCCACCGTCTTGGCCCGCCCCCAATTGCCGGCAGACGGCAATGTGGGGTGTTCACCCGCCCTGCCCTCGGCCAAGGCAGGCGCGGTCACTGCAACCGCAGCCAACAGCACTGCCGCCTTTACCAACGTTGTTTGTCCGGCCTTGCCTGTCACGGGCACTCTCCCAAAAAGTCGCCGTTGTCCTCTGCATCTGCTTTAGCAGCACACGCGGCCAATCTCAACGCCGCGCCAGCAATCGGCGGTCAAGCGCTGTTGCCTTTACCAGCGCACGCACCTTGCGTCCCGGCCTCAGCTTCAGTTCGTGCGCCGCCGCCCGGGTTATACGCGCCCTCAACGCCTGGTTGCCCACCGAAAGCCGTACCTCGGCGAACGCGGTGTCCGGTTCCAGCTGAACTTCTTCCACTGTCGCCGGCAGCACGTTGCGCAGCGACAGCCCCCTTGGCACCGACGATGCCAGCGACACATCGCGCGCCCGCACCCGAAGCCGCACCATCTCACCCATGCCATAGTCAAGCCGCGGCACCTGCATCTCCAGGCCAGGCTCCAGCTCCACCGTGGTCAGCATGAAGGCATCGTCCTGCGCGGTAATGCGCGCCTCGATCAGCGACCCCGCCTCGAACCGACCGGTAAACGGCGGCAGGTCAAGCCGCGCCATCAGGTCGGCCGCCGGGCCTTGCGCCTCCACCTTGCCGTTGGCAATCAGCACCAGCTGGCTCGCCAGCCGAACCACTTCGTCAATCTGGTGAGTCACATACACCAGCGGGATCGAAAACCGCTCCGGGATCTGCTCGATGAACGACAGTGCCTGCGCACGGCGCTGCACATCCAGGGCCGCCAATGGCTCATCCATGAGGATCAGCGAGGGGCGCGACAGCAGTGCCCGCGCCATCACCACCCGTTGGCGCTCGCCACCCGACAGGCCTGCCGGTTGCCGCGTGAGCAAATGACCGATCTCGAACGCGTCGATAACGTCATCGCGCGCCACCGCAGGCCCATCCCGGCGCGCCCGGCGCTCGGCAAAGCGCAGGTTGCCCGCCACGTCCAGATGCGGAAACAGCCTTGCATCCTGAAACACCAGCGTGACTGGCCGTTTATGGGCCGGCATGAACACTGCGGCCGTTGTGTCCTGCCAGACCTGATCGTTGAACTTCACCCGGCCCATCGCCTCAGGCTCGAGCCCGGCAATGGTACGCAGGCTCATCGACTTGCCTGACCCGTTGGGACCGAACAGCACCGTCACGCCGTCAAGCTCGAAACGCTCATTGAGAGCAAGCTCGAACCCGCCACGCTGCAGGCGGAAATTCACCTCCAGACCCGACTGCCTCATCGGCCCACCTTCAACGGCATCGACCGGTTCACTGCAAACACTGCAAACAGCACCAGGAAGGATACCACCAGCAATCCGGCAGACAGCCAGTGCGCCGTGGCATAGTCGAGCGTCTCGACACTTTCGTAGATGGCAATCGAGATCACCTTGGTCTGGCCGGGAATGTTGCCCCCCACCATGAGCACCACGCCGAACTCGCCCAGCACGTGGGCAAAGCCAAGCACCGCTGCCGTCACCACCCCGCGCCGGGCAAGCGGCAGGCCAACGTTCCACACCCGGTCAACCGGGCCCGCACCAAGTGTTGCTGCATCCTCAAGTGGACCTGTGCCCATGTCCTGAAAGGCCTGCTTCATCGGCTGCACCACAAATGGCAGCGTGTGCACCATTGAAGCGATCACCAGCCCGGCAAAGCTGAACGTCAGCGTTGTTCCGGTGGCCTCCACCCACCACTTGCCCAGCCACCCGGCCGGGCCAAGCAGGATCAGCAGGTAAAAGCCAAGCACGGTTGGCGGCAACACCAGCGGCAGTGTGGTCAGCGTTTCGACCGGGGTGCGCCAGGCAGACCGGGTGAACGCCAGCCACCACGCCAGCGGCACAGAGACCACAAGCAGCAACGCCACCGACACCACTCCCAGCTGCAGGGTCAGCCAGACCGCACTCATTGCCTCAGCCGTCATTGGGTATCCGTCACGTATCCAAGCCCAGTCATGATGGCCTGCGCGTCGCGGCCCTTGAGGTACGCCAGGAATGCCCTGGCTGCCTCATTGGAACTGCCACGTGCAGTCAGTGCAGCATCCTGCCGGATCGGCTCATGCATGTCATCAGGCACAGCGATCCAGTTGCCCCGCGATCCTTCCGGCAGCGACATCACCTGGCTCAGCGCCACCAGCCCCACCCGCGCGTTGCCCGTGGCAACGATAGAAAACGTCTGACCGATGTTCTCGCCGTAGACCAGATGGGGCCGGAGCACCTCCAGCAGCCCTGCCGCCTCCAACGCCTGCTCCGCAGCCAGCCCGTAGGGCGCCAGCCGCGCATTGGCAATGGCCATGCGCTCACCAGGCTGCAGTTTGAGCGAGCCCAGCCCACCCGCAGTCAGCGGCACCTTGTCCGGTGACCACAAGGCAAGCTGCCCGCGCGCATAGGTAAAGCGGCTTTCCGCCACCGCCGCCTGCCGGTCTACCAGCAAGCCAACCCTCTCCTGGTCAGCTGAAAGGAAAACATCAAACGGCGCACCGTGCAGGATTTGCGCAGCCAGTTTGCCGCTGGAGCCACCCGCAAGTGTCACCTTGTGACCGCTATCCTTCTCAAATTGCTCAACTATCTTTCTGGCAGGCCCGAGAAAATTGGTCGCAACCGCCACCAGCGCCTCGCCCGCGCGCACCGGACCCGGATGCCCCGCCAACAGAATCAGCGCAACCACCGCCACAAACAGACTGTGAAACCTGAACAACATGCGCAAAAGCATAGATCAGAAATCCAAGCGACACTCAATCGGGCATTCTTTCACGGCAAAAAACAGCAGAAAACTGCCATTTTCATATCTGTCAGTTTTCTGAACGCCAGATGAACGCCGCGTTCAGGTGCCGTTCGGCCACCCCTCGCTAGTCTCACAACCATCGAACAGACCACCGGCACCCCTCAACCCGCCGGAATCACGAAATGGAGGTCTTACCGATGAAGAAAAGAGTTTTGACCGTTGCAGGGCTGATTTGCGCCGCCACCGTACTGGCTGCATTCGCTCCGCCAATGAACCCCAGCCTGGCGAACGATCAGGAAAACGTGACCGTGATCTACAAGTCCAACCCCAACTGGCCCGTACGTGGCCTCATGACCACCAGTCCGTGCGAATTCCGCACCTGCCAGAGCATCTGATCTGAAAGGGTAAATCGCTGATCTGACTGAATGAATTATCGAACCACCGGACGGGGCAGCCCCCGATCGGTGTCAGGGAGCCGGACCGCACCGCCGGCATGACCCATCCGCCCCTCTCGCCATGCCAGTTTGGCGCGTGTTCCGGCTCCCTGACTTGGAATTTGGACAACGGCACCCCATATACCGTTGTACAAGACGGCAGGCTCTCCCACTCCTACCTACCCCTCTAGGACCCCTGCAAACCGGGATTGACTGCCGAAACTCAAAGGGCCCCGCGCTTTGCAGCCGGGGCCCTCTTTCGTTGGTTGTCTCGCTGATAGCGCGACGCGGTTATTCCACGATCACCTTTGCGCCAACCTTGACCATGTCATACAGCGCAATCACGTCTTCATTGCGCAGCCGGATGCAGCCGGACGATACAGCCTCACCGATGGTCCACGGCTGGTGAGTACCGTGGATACGGTACAAGGTGCTGCCCAGATAAAGAGCGCGTGCGCCCAGCGGGTTATCCGGGCCGCCTTCCATGCGTTCCGGCAGGTGCGGCTCGCGCTCGCGCATTTCTGCCGGCGGATGCCACGCCGGCCACTCGGCCTTGCGGCTGATCTTCTCGGTGCCGCGCCAGCGGAAGCCCTGGCGGCCAACGCCGATGCCGAACCGCATTGCCTTGCCACCCGACTTCACCAGATACAGGTACCGCTTGCGGGTATTGATGATGATCGTACCCGGCTTTTCATCCGTGCTGTACTTGACTTCCATCGGCTTGTACTTGGAATCCATCTTCCAGGTGTTCGAGCCGAAATTGTAGCGCACGTTGTTCCAGGTCGAACCTGTCTGCGCTTCAGCAAA
The DNA here is from genome assembly GCA_033722845.1 of Anderseniella sp. Classification (GTDB taxonomy): domain Bacteria; phylum Pseudomonadota; class Alphaproteobacteria; order Rhizobiales; family Aestuariivirgaceae; genus Anderseniella. The sequence continues at coordinate 6,607 of JAWVYF010000009.1, forward strand.
GGCAGGCGCGGCAAACGCAGCAGTCAGTGCTGCCGCAGCCAGCGCCGGTACAAATCGCCGATAGTGCATTGTCCTGTTATCTCCCAGCTGTATCAAAGGCATTCAGCATAAGCGGCTGACCAGGCCCGATGTTCAAAGCCAACCGTTGCCGCATCACCGGCAAGAGTATGACCGCTCATGGCCGCAATGTGAACATCTCCACATTCCGCTACCGCACCTTCACTATACACATCAAACAACGTCAAGAGTGTGGAACGCAAACTTCGCTTCAATCGCGCGTTTACACCCGCATTTTCGCCTGACCGTGGCAGAAATGTCACACAACGCGGCCATGTGCTGAGCGGAACCAGGCGACTCGCAACAACATGCACAATGGAGACAACCAATGTCCGCCCGCCAATCCGCAAACCACCTTGCAAAAGCCATCGTCCTCGCAGCCGGGCTCATCGCCACTGCGTCCCAGGTGGCCAGCGCCGCAACCGCGCGCAACTTCTTCTCGCCCGGCTATCTGGGTCAGCCACTGGCATTCTGCCTCGACGGCCAGAAGGAGTGCGGCAAGGCTGCGGCCACCGCCTGGTGCCAGACCAACGGATACGACAAGGCCTTGAGCTTTGCCCGCCGCGCCATGACCGACGGCGAACAGGCCCGTTTCGCCGATACCGGCAAGCTGTGCACAGGCGGCACCTGCATCGGTTTCCGCCAGATCAGATGCTTCAAGGCCTCGCAATAATCCTTTCGCACTTCGAAATTGCTTCAATTGCCCGTTACGCAACGCCACGTTGAGGGATTGTTAACCATTTGGGCGCCACCTTGGCCACCAGTTGAAATCACCGAGTCGCAGACCCGAAGCACCTGATTTTCATGGCCACCGGCGATCCAGATACCTCGATGCTGTCACGGCTGTTGCGCAGCCGCCTTGCAGCCGGTCTCAATCCGTTGACCGGCAAACGGCGTTCCGGTGAGGCAGCCAAGACGCCAACGCCAGACGAGCGTTCGTCCGCCGTCATCGGCTCACTGCTGAAAGACGCGCGCGACGCCTACAGCGCCAATGCATCCCCCGCCGCAACCGGACCTGCTACCGTCCCCCCGTTGCCTGTGTACGCCGATGCCGGCACGCTGCCCAACCCGGAGCCAGCCTCCCCGTCCGCGGACGAGGTCAATTCCTGCCAGACGGCAAGCCCGTGCGCCGGACACATCCAGTCGCAAGCCGATACCCATGCCCAGATGAACGATACAGCCACCGACCCCGGTGACCTGTCAGCGTTCGTACTGGAAACGCTCAACACGCTGGACTGGGACGACTGGGTAACAGCGCGCTGCGATTTTCCGCAAAGTGGCCCCTTCGTCGTGTCAGGCTCGTCCAGCACGCTTGAAGCCCTGGCCGAGATCATCGATGCCCTTTTCGACGATGCCTGCGATGATGGCGACGACCTGACCGTGTCGATCTACACCGCTCATGAGGGCGGCAGCGCGCGCATCACCGTGACCGGGCCGTTCAACCTCTCACTCGACACCCTTGGCCTCATCAAGCGCCACCGCCGCAGCTTCGAATCGATTGGCGGCGCGATCTACACGGTACGCACCCTGGGCACGACCGGCTTCGAGGCCCTGATTCCCGGCCGTTGAGCCTGCTCAACCTGCCGCCATCCCTGTTGCAGGGGCGTTCATCCACACATACTTCCCGCAAATCGCCCTTGCGCGACAGCTTGGCCTTTGCAGCTTGGCGCTGCTTGGGTTAAGTACCCGGCAATTTGCGTGCGCCCTTGCACCTGCCGGTGCCTTCTTTCCCTCGCGCGCCAAAAGAAAAGAAGCGTCATGCCCAAACGTACTGATATCTCGACGATCCTCATCATCGGCGCGGGACCGATCGTTATCGGCCAGGCTTGCGAGTTCGATTACTCCGGCACCCAGGCCTGCAAGGCTCTCAAGGCTGAAGGCTACCGCATCGTGCTGGTCAACTCGAACCCCGCCACGATCATGACCGACCCTGATCTGGCTCACGCCACCTACATCGAGCCGATCACGCCCGAGGTTGTCGAGAAGATCATCGAGAAGGAACGCACCGAGCGCCCGGACGAGAAACTTGTTCTGCTGCCGACCATGGGCGGTCAGACCGCACTCAACACCGCACTGACGCTCAACAAGCGCGGCGTACTGGACAAGTGGGACGTCGAGATGATCGGTGCGCGCGCCGAGGCCATCGACAAGGCCGAGGACCGTGACCTGTTCCGCACCGCGATGACGAAGATCGGCCTGTCGGTGCCGAAGTCGGCGTTCGTCAACACCTCCGAGCTCAAGCAGCGCTTCGAGAAGGAATACGAAGACGGCCTTGCCGCCGCAACGGCTGAAGGACCGGAGGCTGCCGACAGTTTCAAGGCCCAATGGTCCGCCACCGAATCGCTGCGCCGCGAGGAACATCGACTCACTGCACAGCTGCAGGCGCTGGAAGCCTTCAAGCTCACCGGCCTGCCGGCAATCGTGCGCCCGTCATTCACGCTGGGCGGCACCGGCGGCGGCATCGCCTACACGCTGGAAGAGCTCTACGACATCGTCATGAGCGGCGTCGAAGCCTCTCCCACCTCCGAAGTCCTCGTCGAGGAATCTGTCCTCGGCTGGAAGGAATACGAGATGGAAGTGGTCCGCGACAAGGACGACAACTGCATCATCATCTGCTCCATCGAGAACCTTGATCCGATGGGCGTCCACACCGGCGACTCGATCACCGTGGCACCTGCACTGACCCTGACCGACAAGGAATATCAGGTGATGCGCAACGCCTCCATTGCGGTGCTGCGCGAGATCGGCGTGGAGACCGGCGGCTCCAACGTGCAGTTCGCCGTCAACCCGGAAGATGGCCGTCTCATCGTCATCGAAATGAACCCGCGCGTATCGCGCTCGTCGGCGCTCGCGTCCAAGGCCACCGGCTTCCCCATTGCCAAGGTCGCGGCGCGCCTCGCTGTCGGCTACACGCTGGACGAGCTGGAAAATGACATTACCGGCGGCGCAACGCCTGCCTCGTTCGAACCGTCCATCGACTATGTTGTCACCAAGATCCCGCGCTTCGCCTTCGAGAAATTCCCTGGTTCGCAGGACAACCTGACCACAGCCATGAAATCGGTCGGCGAAGTCATGGCCATCGGCCGCACCTTCCAGGAAAGCCTGCAGAAAGCCCTGCGCGGTCTTGAAACCGGCCTGACCGGCCTCAACGAGATCGAGCTTGAAGGCTACGGCAAGGACGAGGACAAGAACGTCTTCCGCCGCGCCATGTCACGGCCCACACCAGACCGCCTGCTCAAGGTGGCCCAGTGCATGCGGATGGGCGCAAGCAACAAACAGGTCCATGAAAGCGCAAAGTACGACCCGTGGTTCATCGAACAGTTGCGCGGCCTGATCGACATGGAAGAGCGCGTGCGCCAGCACAGCCTGCCAGCCGACACCGAAAACATGCGGCTGCTCAAGTCGATGGGCTTCTCGGATGCCCGTCTGGCCGAGCTCTCCGGCAAGGCCGAAGACAAGGTGCGCAAGGCCCGCCACAAGCTGGGCGTCAAACCGGTGTACAAGCGCATCGACACCTGCGCAGCCGAATTTGCGTCGCCCACCGCCTACATGTACTCCACCTCCGAAACCGGCCTGCCCGGTACCAGCGATGACGGCAACGAAGCCCAGGTATCGGGCCGCGAAAAGGTCGTCATCCTCGGTGGCGGCCCCAACCGCATCGGCCAGGGCATCGAGTTCGACTATTGCTGCTGCCATGCCGCCTTTGCGCTGGCGGATGCCGGCTATGAATCCATCATGGTCAACTGCAACCCGGAAACCGTATCCACCGATTACGACACCTCCGACCGGCTCTACTTCGAACCGCTGACCGCAGAAGACGTGCTGGAAATCCTGCACGCCGAACAGACCAACGGAACCCTGAAGGGGGTTATCGTACAGTTCGGCGGCCAGACCCCACTCAAGCTCGCCGAGGCGCTTGAAGCCGACGGCATCCCCATTCTCGGCACCTCGCCGGACGCCATCGACCTGGCCGAAGACCGGGACCGGTTTGCCAAGTTGCTCAAAAAGGTCAAGGTCGCCCAGCCGCGCAACGGTATTGCCAAGTCGGGCGCCGAGGCTGTCAAGATCGCCGAGAAGATCGGCTACCCTGTCGTCATCCGGCCGTCCTACGTGCTGGGTGGCCGCGCCATGGAAATCGTGCGCGACCGTGATGGGCTGGAACGCTACATCAACGAAGCAGTGGTCGTGTCCGGCAAGTCTCCGGTCCTGATCGACAGCTATCTGTCAGATGCCATCGAGGTGGACGTGGACGCCCTGTGTGACGGCACCGACGTGTTCGTCGCCGGCATCATGGAGCACATCGAGGAGGCCGGCATTCACTCAGGCGACTCAGCCTGCTCCCTGCCGCCCCACTCGCTCAAGAAGGCCATGCTGGACGAGCTTGAAGCACAGGCAGCCAAGCTCGCCAGGGCGCTCAACGTGGTCGGTCTGATGAACGTGCAGTTCGCCATCAAGGACGGCGACATCTACGTGCTCGAAGTCAACCCGCGCGCCTCGCGCACCGTGCCATTTGTGGCCAAGGTCATCGGCAAGCCCATCGCCAAGATTGCAGCGCGCATCATGGCCGGCGAGAAGCTGAAAGGCTTCAAGCTGAAGAAGCAGAAGCTCAAGCACATCGGCGTCAAGGAAGCCGTGTTCCCGTTTGCCCGCTTCCCCGGCGTGGACACCGTGCTTGGCCCGGAAATGCGCTCAACCGGCGAAGTCATGGGGCTGGACTCAGGCTTTGCCATGGCATTCGCCAAATCGCAGCTGGGCGGCGGCACCAAGGTTCCGGTCGATGGCACCGCCTTCATCTCGGTCCGTGACCACGACAAGTCGCGCATTCTGCCGGCGGCCAAACAGCTGTCCGAACTCGGCTTCAACATCATCGCCACCGGCGGCACCCAACGCTATCTCAAGTCTAGGGGCGTGCCGGCGAAGAAGGTCAACAAGGTGCTGGAAGGCCGCCCCCATATCGTCGATGCGATGACCAACGGCGAAGTGCAGCTGGTGTTCAACACCACAGAAGGCCAGTCGGCACTGGCCGATTCAAAGTCGATCCGCCGCGCTGCACTGATGGGCAAGATCCCCTACTACACCACGCTGTCCGGCGCTGTGGCAGCCGCGCAAGGCATCGCCGCCTACAAGCAGGGTAATCTCGAGGTCCGGCCGCTGCAGGATTACTTCTGAGGCGTGACGTTGTCGAACAGGCGGGGCGTCAGTGCGCCTGCGCCAGTTCGTTGACGGCGCTCACAAGCGCCTTCGGGCTGACCGGCTTGCAGAAGAACCGCGCACAATACGGCACTTCGCCACCAAGATCCTCGTCGATCATGGTCTGGGTCAGCACCTCGCTCACCCCGATGATGTGCACGTCCGGCAAGAGGGTTGAAATCTGCCCCGACAGCAGGATGCCGTTCACGTCCGGCAACGACATGTCGGTGATGACCACTTCAAACGGACTGTCCTGACAGGCAGAGACCGCGGCCCGGCCATCGGCGGCGACCATCACGTCATGGCCCTGCCGCACCAGCGCATCGCGCCATTTGCGGCCCAGTTCTGCAGACGCTTCGCTGATCAGAACGCGTGCCATTGAACATACCCATCCTTACAAGATGGTAAGCTTGACACGCTTGAGTTCCCGTGTCGACTCATTCCGCCTGACGGGATGGCTGGCGTGTTTTCCCCCACAGCCTCATATTTGCCGCCGCAGGTCGTCCAGGTTGCGTCGAAACATGACTTGCAGCCGCGTTTTGTTTTGAGCATAGTTGTCATCGACCAAAACATTTCCGCACATATCCGAGGCATTGGGGAATGGCTGGCTTTACAGCTCTAGCCATCTCGCTGACCGATACGGGCGGAACACAAGACATCTGGATTTTGACGATGGTAGAAAAGGTACCAATGACAGCCGCTGGCCACCAGGCCATGATCGACGAGGTCAAGCACCTGAAGTCTGTCGAGCGCCCTCGCATCATCAAGGCCATTGAAGAAGCGCGCGCCCATGGCGACCTGTCGGAAAATGCCGAATACCATGCCGCCAAGGAGGCCCAGGGCTGGAACGAAGCCCGCGTGGCAGAGCTTGAGGACATGATTTCGCGCGCCGAGGTGATCGACGTCTCCAAGCTGGGAGGCGACACGGTCAAGTTTGGCGCCACCGTCACCGTGGTGGACGAAGACACCGACAAGGAAGCCGTTTACCGCATCGTCGGAGACTTCGAGGCAGATGTGAAATCCGGCAAACTGTCCATCTCGTCGCCGATTGCGCGTGCCCTCATCGGCAAGACCACGGGAGACTCGGTCGAGGTCATGACGCCGGGCGGCGGCAAGAGCTACGAGATCCTGAAGATCGAGTTCAAGTAGGCTTGCTCCCCTGAGAGCCTCACCGCGGTTACCTGCAATTGAATGCCACGGTCAGGCGAGTTCCGTGGACAACGTGTCGCGCAGGACTTAACAGCCCGGCGTCTTGCAAGCTATGCTTTGCACACATAGCTAACACTAATCTGGCCACAGCAGCTTGGCAAAGCTGCCTGTCCGGCCCGCCCGAACATCTGGAGACGTCTTCATGAGCGCGCATCATTCCCGTGTGCTGATCCTTGGATCCGGCCCGGCCGGCTATACCGCTGCCATCTATGCAGCCCGTGCCATGCTGAAGCCGGCGCTCGTCAGCGGCATCCAGCCCGGCGGCCAGCTCACTATCACGACCGACGTCGAGAATTATCCCGGCTTTGCCGACCCGATCCAGGGGCCATGGCTGATGGAGCAGATGAAAGGCCAGGCAGAGCATGTCGGCACCGAGATCATCTCCGACCATATCACCGAAGTTGACCTTGACCGCCGGCCGTTCCGGCTCAAGGGAGACTCGGGCAGCGAATACACCTGCGACAGCCTGATTATCTGCACCGGCGCCCAGGCAAAGTGGCTCGGCCTGCCCTCGGAAGAAAAGTTCAAGGGCTTTGGCGTGTCGGCTTGCGCCACCTGCGACGGCTTTTTCTATCGCGACAAGCGCGTGGTGGTCGTCGGCGGCGGCAACACGGCAGTGGAAGAAGCCCTGTTCCTCACCAATTTTGCCTCTGAAGTGGTGGTGGTTCACCGCCGCGACGAGTTCCGCGCCGAACGCATCCTGCAGGACCGGTTGATGAAGCACCCCAAGGTGAAGATCATGTGGAACACCACGCTCGATGAGGTGATCGGCGGCGAGAACCCGCCCGGCGTCACCCATGCCCGGCTCAAGAATGTGCAGACCGGCGAGACACAAGACCTCGCCTGCGATGGCATCTTTATCGCCATCGGCCACAAGCCGTCCACCGAACTGTTCGAGGGCAAGCTAAAAATGAAGCAGGGCGGCTATCTGGTCACCACCCCCGACAGCACGGCAACCGAAATCGAGGGCGTTTATGCTGCCGGCGACGTGACCGACGACATTTATCGCCAGGCGGTCACCGCAGCCGGCATGGGTTGCATGGCGGCACTTGAAGCAGAGCGTTGGCTGGCCGAGCAGGACTCCCACGCTGAAGCGGCCGAATAAGCCTCACAGACAACGAACGGCACGGACGGCGAATGCCCCTCTCCACCCGCAACAACAATTTCGACTGGGACAAGCTGCGCATCTTCCATGCGGTGGCCGAGGCCGGCTCGTTCACCCATGCCGGGCACGATCTTGGCCTGTCGCAATCCGCCGTCAGCCGGCAGATTTCAGCACTTGAGTCCGATCTGGCCGTGGCGCTGTTCCACCGCCATGCGCGCGGGCTGATCCTCACCGAGCAGGGCGAAATGCTGTACCGTACAGCGCATGACGTGTTCACCAAGCTCGCCAATGCCCGCGCCCGGCTGACCGACAGCCGCGACAAGCCCTCGGGCGACTTGCGCGTGTCGACCACCGTTGGCCTCGGCACGATCTGGCTCACCCCGCGGCTGCGCGAATTCACCGAACTGTTTCCGCAAATCAAGGTGGAACTGCTGCTCACCGACGAAGAGCTTGACCTCAGCATGCGTGAGGCAGATGTCGCCATCCGCCTGCGCCGCCCCACCCAGGGCGACCTGATCCAGCGCAAGCTGTTCACCGTGCACAACCACGCCTACGCTTCGCCGGAATACGTTCAGGAAAACGGCCTGCCCCAGTCGCTGGAAGAACTGGACAAGCACAAGATCCTGGCATTTGGCCCGGTGCCGAGCTTTCTCGACGATCTGAGCTGGCTGGAGAAAATTGGCCGTGAGGCCGGTGACCCGCGGCCCTCCACCTTCCGCATCAACTCCATCTATGGCCTGCGCCGCGCGGTCGAGTCCGGCCTGGGCATTGCGGTGCTGCCTGACTACATCGTGGGCGACGAGTCTTCGCTCATCCGTGTTCCGCTTGATGAGGAAGGCCCGGCCATCGACACGTATTTTGTGTATCCGGAAGAGATGCGAAACTCGAAAAGAATTGCAGTTTTCCGCGATTTTGTGGTGTCAAAAGCGCGCCAGTGGAAATTCTGATCTGCACGTTAACTGACTGATCGCACTGCTTAAATTTGCGCCGATTGCCCGTCATGCAGTCAAGGCATGGCCCACATGTGTGATTCACCGCTTGCACAAAGTGTCCGGTTTATGGGACGCTTTGGGTGTCAGCGGCTGTTACTCCCTCAGTTCTATTGAAGCCGGCCGCCGGACGAACAGCCAGTCATGCGAGAGGCAACATAGCGTGATAAGCGGCGGTTTTCCGGCAATCTGACGATCCTGCGGGGCCGAACGCTAACTCCACCCGGGCGTTTGGCCCCGCTTTATTTCAGTCAAAGCAACAGATAATTGACGTTTACGTCAACGATATAGCTTGTCCCGCAGGCTTTCCATGCCGGCATATAGCGATGCGACCTGCTCGCCGTAGCCATTCCATTTCACCGTTGGAATCTTCTCGCCAGTTTCGAGCACACGCTCTTCTGCCTGGCTCCAGCGTGGGTGCGCCACCTCGGGGTTCACATTGGCCCAGAACCCGTACTCGCTTGGCCCCAACACTTCCCAGAAGCTCTTTGGCCGCTCGGAAAGAAACGTTACCTTGTTGATCGACTTGATCGACTTGAAGCCATACTTCCACGGCACATGCAGGCGGATCGGTGCGCCCATCGACTTGGCCACCGGCTTGCCATAAGCACCCGTCACCATGAACGCCAGATCGTTCATCGCCTCATCCATGGTCAGCCCTTCCGAATACGGCCAGGGATAACCCTTGCCGAACAGCGGCGGCTTCTGCCCCGGCGCAATGGCGGGATCGAGAAACGTCTCGAACTTGACGAACTTCGCGTTTGATGTGGGCTTTGCCAGCGCCACCAGTTGCTTCACCGTGAAGCCACTCCATGGCACCGTCATCGACCAGGCCTCCACACAGCGGTGGCGGTAAACCCGCTCTTCCAGCTGCACCTGCTTTAACATCTCGTCGAAGCCCAGCTTGAAAGGCTTTTCAACCTCGCCTTCAAAGGCAATTTCCCATGGCCTGATCTTCAGCGCCTGCGCGGCCTGCGAAATCCGCTTCGACGTGCCAAACTCGTAGAAATTGTTATAGGTGGTGTTGACCTCTTCCGGGGTGATCGGGCGGCCTGCATCCTTGTACATCGGGTTGGTGTCAACCGGGTACAGGCCAGCGGACGGGTCTTGTGCTGCAAGGCCCGGACGGATACCGGCGGCAAGCCCGATTCCGGCAAACCCGGCAGCTGCGATGAACTTGCGACGGTTCAAAAACACATGCTCGGGCGTTGCCCGGTTTTCCGGAATTTGCCAGCTATGGATGGTCTTGATGAGCATGGAGTTGCTCCCGTTGTTGCATTGAATGCTGGAGGCATGAGCCGCCTCCGCAAGATGCAGACAACCTACTTGGCGCCTGCCCGGCTGCCAAATCACGGCTGCGTCAAGACTTCGCGAGCAGCCAGCCCTATTCCGCCGGCTCCAGCGACATCGAGGTTACGCCGAGCGCTGCATTCACGCCGGTCTGGACCTGCACGCTGACTGGCTGCAGGGTAATGTTGCCGCCGCCCACCAGCGCGTTGGCACCGGCTCCAACACCGGCTGTAGCCTCCGCCGAGCCACCGACATAGTCGCCCGCCAGCGCGCCATCATCCACCACGCCCGGTGCGAATACGCCCCACACCATGTAGGCCTCGCCGGTCACGCCGATATCCAGCCCGAACTTGCGGATTGACCCGAAATAGGTTTCCTCCCGGCCCGTGGTCGAACGGTAAATGCACTGCATCCGCTTCTTGGACGTGATGATCAGTCCGACCCCGCCTTCAACGACACACTCCAGCCGGCCGATGTTCACCCCGGCACTTTGCGCATGAACGGGCGCAGAGCCAGCAGCGATGGACAGACACAGGGCAGTTGCAGAGGCAGCAACGAGGGCGCGCAGAGGCATTGGGAATGATCCTTGGATTGAAGTGAAAACCATCAGGGGTCGGATCATACACCGCTGCCAACCGCTTCGGCTACAGCCATCAGCGTTACAAGTTGGCCATTTGCGTCCAGCCGGCAGATGCTACTTCAGGCTGCCGCAAAACCGCTGAATGCGCTCGCAAGCGTCTTCCAGTGCCTCGTTCGAGGTCGCATACGACACCCGGAAGAACGGCTCCAGGCCAAACGCTGCGCCATGCACCGCCGCCACGCCTTCCTGCGCCAGCAACTCGGTCACGAAGTCCTCGTCGTTCGAGATCACCTTGCCAGAAGGTGCGGTCTTGCCAATCGTGCCTTCGCAAGACGGGTACACGTAGAACGCGCCTTCCGGCGTCGGGCATGACAGGCCCTTGGCCTGGTTCAGCATCGACACGACAAGGTCGCGGCGTTCCTTGAACTTCTTGTTGTTCTCGGCAATGAAGTCCTGCGGGCCATTCAGCGCCTCGACCGCAGCCCACTGCGAGATCGACGCCGGGTTGGAGGTCGACTGCGACTGCAGCTTGCGCATCGCGCCAATCAGCTGCGTCGGACCGGCCGCATAGCCAATCCGCCAGCCGGTCATCGCATAGGCCTTCGACACACCGTTCATGGTCAGCGTGCGCTCATACAGGGCAGGCTCGACCTGCGCCGGCGTCACGAAGGTGAACTCGTCGTAGACCAGGTGCTCATACATGTCGTCGGTCAGCACCCACACGTGCTCGTTCTTCATCAGCACATCGGTCAGCGCCTTCATGTCCTCAAGCGTGTAGGCCGCGCCTGACGGGTTGGACGGCGAGTTGAAGATCAGCCACTTGGTCTTCGGCGTAATCGCGGCAGCCAGCTTGTCCGCCTTCAGCTTGAAGCCGTCTTCCAGCGTGGTTTCCACGAACACCGGCGTACCGCCGCACAACAGAACAATGTCCGGATAGCTCACCCAGTAGGGTGCCGGGATGATGACCTCGTCGCCGGGGTTGATCGTCGCCATCAGCGCGTTGAACAGCACCTGCTTTCCACCCGTGCCGACAGACACCTGGCCCGGCTCATACTTGAGGCCATTGTCGCGCTCGAACTTGGCGCAGATCGCCTTCTTCAGCTCAGGCACACCATCGACCGGCGTGTACTTGGTCTTGCCGTCACGGATCGCCTTGATCGCGGCTTCCTTGATGTTATCCGGTGTATCGAAGTCAGGCTCGCCCGCCGACAGCCCGATCACGTCACGTCCTTCGGCCTTCAGCTCCATGGCTTTCGTCGAGATCGCGATCGTGGCCGATGGCTGGATCCGGTTGAGTGCGTCTGCGATGAAACCCATGAGACTTCCCTCCTTGCTGGGGTAAACGGGCATGTGAATGCGGCACTTGCTCTAAACCCGCCACTTTTCTACTGCAAGGCCTAAGTCCGCCGAATCGCCGAACCGGGAGTGGATTTTGCACATTCGAATCGCAGGAGCAGGAATTGCTGGCCTTGCCTCAGCCATTGCGCTTGCCCGCGCCGGCCACCAGGTCAGCGTGCACGAGCAGGCATCGCGCATCGAAGAAGTCGGCGCCGGCCTGCAACTCGGGCCAAACGCAGTGCGCGCACTTGAAAGCCTGGGGGCCTGGCAGCGGCTGGAACCTGCGACCGTGGCCCCTGCGGCCATCTGCGTTCACGATGCCGCGTCGGACAGGTCCCTGTCCCGATTGACTCTGGGCACCACGTTCGCAAGGCGCTTCGGTGCCCCTTACCGGGTGGCTCACCGGGCCGACCTGCTCAATGCACTGAAGGCCGAAGCCGCCGCGCTGGACGGCATCGAAGTCCACACCGGCCAGCGTCTCACCGGCCTTGATCTCGCAAACCCGGACAAGCCCGTCCTGCGGTTCAACGGTGAAGCGTTGTCCTGCGACCTCGCAGTTGCAGCCGACGGCATTCGCTCAGCTGCCCGCCAGGCCATCGCCGCGCATGTGAGCCCCCGCCAGACAGGCGACGTGCTGTACCGCGCCATGTGCCCGGCAAGCGCCCTGCCGGACGATATCGACACCACCAATGTGCACATGTGGCTGTCACCCGGCGCGCACGTCGTTGCCTATGGCGTCTCTGGCGGCAAGCGCATCAACATTGTTGCCTCTGTTGCCGGCGCCGCCCCGGTGGATGGGTGGAACGCGTTGGCCTCCCGCGATCAGGTGCTGTCCGCCTTTCCGTCGGCCTGCGCCCGCCTGCGCGCCTTGTTGAATGAACCGGCCAACTGGCTCGCCTGGTCTGCAGCCGACCTTGAGCCCTTTGATGGCTGGTCCAAAGGCCACGCGATACTGGTGGGCGATGCTGCACACGCCACCCTGCCCCATCTGGCGCAGGGCGCTGCAATGGCATTGGAAGACGCTGTCGAACTCGCCAAGCACGTGGGCGACGGCACCGGCATTGCTGCCGCGCTTGCCCGCTTCGAGGCAACGCGCAAACCGCGCACCAGCCGCATCACCCTCGGCTCACGCACCCAAGGGCGCATCTACAAGATGTCGGGTCCGTCTGCACTGGCCCGCAACCTGGCCATGAAGCTGCTGCCGGCGTCCCGCCAACTTGAACGCCTGGCCTGGATCTACGAAGGCTGACCTGCCACACCGCAGCCCCTGCGCTACCGCAATAATCCGTTGACGCATCATTTGCTGCGCTGCTTAGCACAACGCTAAGTTGCCCAACGTGACCTCAACCTCAACCTGCTGCAGCCCCAGGTGCCACATCGCGGCATCACGCACAGGTTTAGTCAATTTGGGAACGCCGGATTAAGGATGGTTCTTGCGAATTTTAAAAGAATTGTCGTGCGAGAAGGCAAAGATCGGTGAGAAACGGGAGTATTTGACGATGTTGAAGCGCTTTGCACGCGACATGAGAGGCAACATTGCCCTGTCTGTCGGTATTGCAGCTATTCCCTTGTTTGCCCTGGCAGGCGCTGCCGTCGACTACTCGGCGCAAAGTCAGACGCAGGCCAGGCTGCAGGCAGCTGTAGACGCGGGCGCCCTGGCCGGTGCGACATCGGGATATGACAATGAGGCAGATATCAAGAAAGCGGTAGTCCGCTTCGCCAAAGCCAATGGCAAAAGCGAATTCCTGCTGAAACCGGCGAACATCAAGGTGGAGTTTGGCAGCGCCGGCGAGATCAAGGTCACGGCAAAGGCCACGCATCCGACAACGTTGCTCAAGATCGCAGGCATCGAGACCCTGCCGGTCACGGCGTTCGCACAATCCAACATCAGCGCATCCGGTGCAGAGATCGCCATGGTGCTCGATGTTACCGGCTCCATGTACGGCGCCAAGATCGACGCGCTCAAGGTGGCAGCGGAGAAGTTTGTCACCGAAACGACCAAGCCCAACACCCGCAGGCCGGATTCGGTCAAGCTGTCCCTCGTGCCCTACGCAAAATACGTCAATGTCGGCATGGCCAACCGCAACGCCAGCTGGATGGACGTACCTGCCGACTACACCGAAACCAACGAAGTCTGCCAGGACTGGACCATCAGCACCAATCCGCACAACTGCCGGACAGAAGACTTCACCTACACCAGCGACGGTGTTCAGCGCTCAGGCACCAGAGAGGTCTGCGATTACGATACCAATACGGTGAACGAATGCCGCAACCTCACCTACAGCTATGTATGGCGCGGCTGTGCAGGATCGCGCGAGTATCCCTGGAACACCCGCGATGAGCGCCCGGATATCGACTTCCCCGGCCTGCTCAACACCTCGTGCCCCAACGAAATCACGCCACTGACCAGCGACACCGGCCTGCTGAAGACAAATATCAATGCACTCAATGCCAGCGGCGACACATATATCCCGACAGGGCTGATGTGGGGCTGGCGTACGCTGACCAGCGAAATTCCCTACACCGAGGCTTCCACCACGGCTGAAGCCCGCTCGAAAGGCATCTCGAAGCACATCGTGTTGATGACCGATGGTGAAAACGTGACCTCCAAGTCCACCGGATCAGGCCATCACGACGGCTGGGTGCCGGACGAAGGCGACAACCTCACCACCGAAATCTGCAACAACATCAAGGCGGCCGGCATTACCATTCACGCCATCGCCTTTGAGGTAAGCGATGCCGACACCAAGACGCTTCTGCAGAACTGCGCAAACGCGGTGAGCTACTACTACGACGCTTCCAGCTCCGTGGAACTGTCACGTGCCTTCGAAACGATTGCAGGCAAGATCAACATGGCACATCTGTCAAAATAAACGGCCGGCGCGCCCGCGCCCGCCATTGACTTGCACGTGCCGGTGACATCACCTTGCCAGCTCATTTCTCATGGTCTGGCAGGGGCTGACACATGCAAACCCATCTTCCCTCTATTCTGGCAAGACGCATCGAGGCGGCAGGCCCGGTGCGTGTCGGCGTTATCGGTGCCGGCAAGTTCGGCTCGATGTTTCTCAACCAGGTGCCGTTCTCGCCCCACCTGAGCGTCGTGGCAATCGCCGACCTCGATGTCGAGCGCGCCCGTGCGGCCTGCCGCAATGTCGGCTGGAGCGACGACCTCATTGCTGCCACCCGCTTTACAGACGACAGCATGTCGGTGATTGCCGACCCGGCCGTCGAGGTGGTGATGGAAATCACCGGCTCGCCTGCTGCCGGCTGCACTCATGCACTCGCCGCCGCCAAACACGGCAAACACATCGTCATGGTCAATGTCGAGGCTGACGTTCTGGCCGGTCCGGTGCTGGCTGCTGCCCACCGCTCTGCCGGCACCGTCTACTCGATGGCCTCGGGAGACCAGCCTGCCCTCGTCTGTGAAATCGTCGACTGGGCTCGCACCTGCGGGCTTGAAGTCGTGAGTGCCGGCAAGGGCACCCGCTACCAGCCCGGCTTCCACGATGTCACGCCGGACGGCGTGTGGGACCATTATGGCCTCACCGCCGAACAGGCTGCCGAAGCGGGCATGAACTCGCAGATGTTCAACTCGTTTCTCGACGGCACCAAGTCGGCCATCGAGATGGCAGCCATCGCCAACGCCAACGGCCTTGATGCCCCGGTCGATGGTCTCAAGTTCCCGGCTGTCGATGTCTACAACCTGCAGAACGTTCTCATCCCTCAAGCCGATGGCGGCATTCTTGATCATGCCGGCATGGTCGAGGTTGTCGCCTCCGAGCACCGCGGCGAAGCCAGCGAAATGCCCAATCATCTGCGCTGGGGTGTTTATGCCGTGTTCAAGGCCCCCAACGAATACGCCCGTGCCTGCTTTGCGCAGTACGGTCTGGTCACCGACAAGTCTGGCTGGTACGCCGCCCTTTACCGGCCCTATCACCTCATCGGACTGGAGCTTGGCCTGTCGGCCAGCAATGCCGTCATCCGCGGCGAGCCAACCGGGTCCACCGCCGAATGGCGCGGCGACGTGGTCGCCGTTGCCAAGAAGGACCTCAAGCCCGGCGACCGCCTTGATGGCGAAGGCGGCTACTGCGCCTGGGGCCGTCTGATGCCCGCTGCCGCCTCGCAGGCCAAACGCGCCCTGCCCATTGGCCTTGCCCACGGGGTCGATGTGGTCCGCCCCGTGTCACATGGCGCCGTCATCACCTATGACGATGTGGGACCGCTGCCGGACAACGCCGCAACCCGGTGCCGCCAGGAACTGGAGAATTCCGCCAATTCCTGAGACAACTCATTGATGTCGTTAACCTTTCATTAACCATACTGTCACCGGATCGCCATAAAAAGACCCCATCACCGGCACGTTCCGGCAACACTGTCGCCCGCTTTGGCTGCTTTAAGTGCACGCTAGAGGGGTTCGATTTGAACCGGGACGACTGACGATGACAGACCACCACCGCGACCTTGAAAAAGGCCAGCTTTACGGCTTCGGAGCCACCGCTCCCGAGGCCCGGTTTGCGGTGCGCCGGCGCACCGCAGGTCTCATGTCGATAGTCGCCATTGCGCTGGTCGCCGCCGTTGCCGCGATGGTGTTCACCGCACTGCCTGTCGTTACAGCAAACGCCGCTACCTTCTCCGACACGCTGATCCGTTAAGCCTGCCTTGAAAAGCCAAACGGCACCGGAGAGCAATTCTCCGATGCCGCAATCGTTCGGGTTGTGAGTGGATGATTCAGAACGGACCGCCGGCAGAACCGCCGCCATTGCCGTTGCCTCCACCACCGTTGCCA
>JAWVYF010000010.1:0-22979 GCA_033722845.1 Anderseniella sp.
CAGCACACCGGCAATGGCTGCCAGCGCAATGGCAAGCCAGAGCGGCACCAGGGGCTGTATGTCGAAGGTCCACGTCATACACCGTTCATCCTATTGCCCAAGCCGTTCCAGCAGGGCAGGCACATGCACTTGGTCTGCCTTGTAGTTGCCGGTCAGGGCATACATCATCACGTTGACGCCCGTCCGCCAGGCATATTCGCGCTGGCCTTCACCACCCGGCGAGACCGGAAACTGGGGGTTGCCTGCCTCATCCACGGCCCAGGCCGCAGCGTAATCGTTTGAGCCGATGATGATGGAGCTGACGCCGTCGCTTGCCGCAGCGCGGATGGCGTCATCGGCATTGTTGGTGCGCGCCTCCACCCACAGCTGGCCATTGGCCCAGCGGCCGGGGAAGGTGTTCATCAGGTAGAATGCGCGGGTCAGCACATGGCCTTCCGGCACCGGCTCCAGCGATGGCACGTCCAGCTTGTCGAGAATGTTGCGCAGGGCCTGCGTGGCAGGCGAGGGCGAGCCGGTCATGGCAGCGACCGAGTTGTTGTCCTCGCGGGTGTCAAAAAAGATGGTGCCGCCGTTCTTCATGTAGTCGGACAGCTTGGCCAGCAGCGCATCGTCAGGTGGTGTGGCGTCGGGCAGTACCGGCCAGTAGATGATCGGAAAGAACACGATAACATCGCGGTTGATGTCAATCGCGATGGGTTCGGCAGGCTCGATGGAGGTTCGTGCCTGAAGAACGCGGCCCAGCCCGGTCAGGCCCATCTTGGAGGTGGCATCGACATCAGCGTTGCCGGTCAGCACATAACCAATGCGGGTATCAAGGCTCGCTTGCATGGCAAACTGCTCAGCTGCATTGAGCCCTTGCGAACTGGAGTTGTCCTGCGCGCGCAGGCTGGGCGGATTGAGGCCCAGTTCCAGGCCGCCTGCCCCAAGTGCGGCGAGCATGGCCGCTGCAGGTGAGCGGCGGCGGTTGAGCCGGCTGGCGGTGCCGGAGAGATAAAGCATGGCCAGAACATCAGCGGCGAACAGGGCAAGAGCTGCCGCGAACAGCCAGCCGGACAGGTCGGTTGGCCGGGCGCGCTCATACCCTGCGGTGGCGAACGCGGACGGCAGATCATCAAGCAGCGTCAGACCGTTGCGGGCGGCTTCAAGGTTCAGTGCATGGCGGGCGCCGCCACGGCCATAGATGCCGGCCAGATGGGTTGCGTTTGGCCGCATGGTGAAGAATTCATCGGACTCGACCGGCTGGGCACTGGCCGGAGGTGCGCTCAGTTCGCCATAGCCGTTGAGGGTGCGCAGCGGCGTAAAGGCCCCGTCTTCGGCGCGCGCAGCAGCGGCGTTGCTGGCAGCACCTGCGGTGTCGCTACCCGATGTAAGGCTGCCGGCAGCAGGCGCCATATCGGCCAGCCGCTTCAGCATTTCCACGAACAGCCCACTGAGCGGCAGGTTGGACCAGTCCGCATTGGCCGTTACATGAAACAGCACGACCAGCCCCTTGCCTTGAGCATTGGCAGTCACCAGCGGTGTGCCGTCTTCAAGGCTTGCCCACACGCGCGACGGCAGCGTGGCTGATGGTTCGGCAAGGACCTGGCGTTCGACCTTGATGCTCGGGTCGGCAGTCAGGCCGGAGAAGGGCGAGCCTTCGGCAAACGGGCTCAGACCCTGTGGCTGTTCCCAACTCAGGGCAGAGCCAAGGGCGCGGCCGCCGGAGCGCAGATCCACCGGCACAAGTCCGTCGTGTCCGCCAGACAGGCGCGGCCCGGCAAAGCGAACCAGCACACCGCCGTTGCTGACCCAGTCGGTGAGTGCAGTGACATTGCTTTCGCCCAATACGCCAAGGTCTGCCAGCACCAGCATGGAGGCCCCCGCCTCAAGGGCTTGCCGGATTTCTTCAACCGAGCTGACCTCGGTCAGTTCGGCAGTTGGCTGTAGCGCGCGGCTGACATAGTAGAGCGGCGACAGCAATGGCTGGTCGAGTTCCTGCGAGGCGCCTGACACCATGGCAACGGACTTGCGCCGCCAGCGGTCGTCAAACAGGTAAACCCCGCCTGCCGAGCGTTGCCCGGTGAGCTCGATGCGGGCAGCCTCGTTGCGCAACTCCAGCGGCAGTTCGACAACGGCTTCCGCCTCGCTCTGGCCGGGCGTGAAGGTCAGCTGCGTCTCTGCCAGCGGGCGGCCGTTCAGCGCGCGCACGCTGACCGGGGCCACCAGCGCTCCATCTGTTGAGGCGCGAACCGCGGAGATGTTCAGCTTGGCCTGTTCCAGTTCGGGTTGCTTTAGGGCCACCGGAATGGCGTCAGCATTGGGCTGCAGCACCTCAACCCGGGCATTGCCGCCTGCCAGTGACGCGAGATCGTCATTGAAGCTGCCGTCGCCATCGTAGGTCAGGCCATCGCTCAACCACAGTACACGCAACGAAGTGGTGCTGGCGAACGCGGCCTTGAGCTCTGCACCGAGTTTGCCGCGTTGCGGTTCCAGTGCGCCCGGGGTTAGCGCACCGGCCAGGCGGGCGGCTGCCGTGGCATCTGAAAGGCCAAGTTCGCGAGCGGTCGCTGAGCCGGTGGTGCCGGTGACAGCAGCAGGCGCGCCGGCGCGCTCAGCTTCCGCCAGGATGTCCGAGATCAGCTGGGCTCTTGGCTGCCAGTCCTGGGCAGACGCCCAGCCATCGTCCACCACCAGCAACAGCGGATCAGCCGAGCGGTCGCGTACCGAAGAGGCGTTGAGCAGGGGTCCTGCCACGGCAAGAATGATTGCGGCTGCCAGCGCCATGCGCAGCAACAGAAGCCACCATGGCGTGTGCTGGGGCTGCTCTTCCTTGGAAATCAGCTCGAGCAGCAACCGGTAAGGTGGAAATCGTACTTGTTGCGGATGGGGCGGGTTGAACCGCAGCAGCCACCAGATCAGCGGAAGGGTCAGCAGCCCAAGCAGCGCCAGCGGCGTAGTGAAGGCAAGTCCGGCGAACAGTGAAGACATGGCCGTTACCTCGCACCGGGGCGCTGGGTGAGGCGCATGTACAGCGCCATCAGCAGCGGATGAGGTGACTGATCAGTATGGTGTACGGCAAAGGTCCAGTTGAGTTGCCGGGCCAGCAGGCGCAGCCCCTCGCGCTGGCGGTTCATTGCCGCAACATACTCTTCGCGCAGGGTTTCCGCCCGTCCGGCAATGAACCGGCCGGTGCCGGCCATTTCGAGGAATTCAGTGCGCCCCTGGTAGGGCAGGGTTTCTTCGGCCGGGTCGGTGATCTGGATAATGTGTCCGGACAGTCCTGCATCGGCAATGCGCGCGAACCGGTCACGGATTTGTTCGAGCGGTTGGTAGAAATCGCCGATCAACACCACGCTGGCATGTTTGGGCAACTGCATGGACGGCGGAAGCGTCTCGTCGTCAAGGCTGTCGCCTGCGGCACCGGAGTACCAGGCTGCCATGCGGCGAAGAACGAGCCGGGTGTGGCCGGCCTTTTGCGGCCAGCCCAGCACACTGACACGTTCACCGGCGCGGATTGCCAGCGTGGCGATCGTCAGAGCGAGAATGGCGGCACGGTCGCGCTTGGATGTGTCGGCAAGGTTGGACTTGAAATCCATGCCGGTGGCCTGACTGGCCCAGACGAACAGTGTATTGGTGGCAGCCCATTCGGTCTCACGGATCAGCGTGTCGCCGGCGCGCGCAGTCTTGCGCCAGTCGATACGCGAAATGCTGTCGCCGGGCGAATAAGGCCGGTACTGCCAGAAGTCGGCACCCGGGCCTGAGCGGCGGCGCCCGTGAGCGCCCTGAATGACCGCATTGGCAATACGCTGGGACTGGATCAGCAATGGCGGATAGGCATCCGCCAGCCGGTCGGCAGCGCCGCGAACCTGTGCAGTTGTCAGGGTGGGGGTGGCCATGTGCTTTCGCGTTCCTGCCGGTCTCAGCCGCTGATTGGCTTGGCCAGGTGATTGACCACGTCATCGATGGTTATGCCGTCTGCGCGGGCAGAGAACGTAATGGCCATGCGGTGACGCAGCACCGGGTTGGCAAGTGCCACCACATCATCCAGCGAGGGCGACAGGCGGCCATCAAGCAAGGCGCGTGCGCGCACACCAAGCATCAGCGACTGGCTGGCGCGGGGGCCGGGGCCCCAGGAGATGTTCTCGTTGGTGTAGTCGCTGGCATCGGGGCCGGGCCGCGCTGCACGAACCAGTTCCAGAATGGCATCAGCCACCTTTTCGCCGACAGGAATGGTGCGGGTGAGCCGTTGTGCGCGAACCAGTTCGTCGCGGGTGAATACGTTCGGTACCGGGTCTTCCCGGTTGCCGGTGGTGGCAAACAACATGCGCCGCTCCGATTCGAGATCCGGGTATGGCACGTCGATTTCCAGCAGGAAGCGGTCAAGCTGGGCTTCGGGCAGCGGATAAGTACCTTCCTGCTCGACCGGGTTCTGGGTGGCCAGCACGTGGAACGGCGAGGGCAGGTCATAGCTGACGCCTCCCACCGTGACGTGATGTTCCTGCATGGCCTGCAGCAGGGCCGACTGGGTGCGCGGGCTGGCGCGGTTGATCTCGTCGGCCATCAGAAGCTGACAGAAGACAGGCCCCTTTACGAACCGGAACTGATGACGGCCGGTTTCGGCTTCGTCCAGCACTTCGGAGCCGACGATATCGGCCGGCATCAGGTCCGGGGTGAACTGAATACGCTTTTCTTCGAGGCCCAGCACCGTGCCCAGCGTGATGGCGAGCTTGGTCTTGGCCAGGCCGGGTGCACCCACGAGCAGGGCATGGCCGCCACCGAGGATCGCGGTGAGCGCAAGATCGATCACCTCGTCCTGGCCGAAAATGACCGCGCGCATGGCCTCGCGTGCTTTGCCCAGGCGCTCGGCTGTGGCGTCCAGTTCGTCGAGAATTTTTTCATCAGCGTTGGTGACGTTGCTCATGGGGCGGTTTGCCTTTCAACTACGGAAGTTCCGCGCACGGGGCCTCAGCGCGCCGGAATCGATAATCACGTAAATTCAGCATAAGACATCAAGCTTGGCGGTAACATGGCTTATATGGACACGTTACCATGATGTAACCATATCAGCGTCAGTGCCCCGCTGTGTGGATGGACTTGCTCACAATCATGTCATGTGGTGAATGACCCGGGATGAGTGCCGAAACTTCGATACGCGGGCTCGACGTCCTGTCAGCTGCCGACATGCCGCGGCGGGCTCCCGCACCCGTGGACGGATGGCACCCTGACGTTGAAGGCCCGATCGACATTCGCATCGACCTGGACGGGAACTGGTTTCACGAAGGCCGGCCGATCCGCCGGGCGGCACTGGTGGCGTTGTTTGCCTCAATCCTGCGGCGAGAGGCAGATGGCCGGCATGTTCTTGTCACCCCGATGGAGAAGCGGTTCATCACGGTCGAGGATGTGGCGTTTGTGGGTGTAAGCGTCGGGATTTCCGGCACGGCCAGGGATCAGCAGGTAACGGTGCGTACCAACCTCGGTGACGAGGTGGAGGTGGGTGAAGATCATCGGCTGGAGTTGCGCGACAGCCCGGCAGCCGTGGACGGAGAGAAACTGGCCTACGTGACGGTGCGAGGGCGGCTGGAGGCACGGCTGGGACGGCAGGCGTTTTATGATCTGGCTGAGGCGGGCGCGGTTGAAGACGGCTGGTTCGGCGTGTGGTCGGGTGGCCGGTTCTGGCCCATGATGCAGGTTGAAGAGGCAGGGTTGTGAGCATGGCTGGCATTACCACCTCGTTGTTTCGTCAGCGGTTTTTGCCACGCCTACACAGCGGGGTTCCGGCTGAGGCAGCAGATGCATCGTTGCCTGCGCTGCGCTCCGACGACGATCTCAACGGCGGGCTGGTGAAAGCAGCGCCACAGCGTGCGCGTGCAGCTGCGGTGCTGATGGCGCTGGTGGAGCGCGATGGCGAGTTGCACGTGCTATTGACGCAGCGCTCGGACAGTTTGCCGACGCACCCCGGCCAGATCGCGTTTCCCGGCGGAAAGATCGATCCGGATGACGCGGGGCCGGTGGCGTGTGCGCTGCGCGAAACCCACGAAGAGACCGGCGTGGCGCCGGAGTTTGTCGAGCCGGTCGGATTCCTCGATGTTTATCAAACACGTACAGGCTTTCGCGTAGTGCCGGTGGTAGCGCTTCTGAAGCCGGGATACGCGCTGGTGCCGGAGCCGGGCGAAGTCACCGAGATCTTCGACGTGCCGTTGGCGCACTTCATGAACCCGGCCAACCATCTGCGCCACTCGCGCGAATACGGCGGAAAACTGCGATATTTTTACGCCATGCCCTATGGCGAGCGGTATGTGTGGGGGGCGACGGCGGGGATGCTCAAGAATTTGCATGACCGGGTGTATGGGGCATGACGGCTGCTTTGCTCACAGATCACCCGATGCTGCAAACCGCTGGTTTGAAAGAGGTTTTTGATGCCGTCGAAGCAGCCGGCGGTGAGGCGCGGATTGTCGGCGGGGCGGTGCGCAATGCGCTGCTGGGTGGGCCGGTGCACGAAATCGACATCGCCACCACGCTGGAACCGGACGCGACCATGGCGGCGGCAGCGGCGGCAGGGCTGACGGCACACCCTACCGGGATCGATCACGGCACGGTGACAATCGTCAGCGAAAACAACGGGTTCGAGGTGACCACCTTGCGCCATGACGTGGAAACGCATGGGCGGCATGCCACCGTCGCCTTCACCAGTGATTGGCAGGCGGACGCTGCACGGCGGGATTTCACCATCAATGCGCTGTATTGCGGGCTTGATGGCAGCATTTTCGATCCACTCAACGGAATTGACGACATATTCAACCGGCATGTCAGGTTTGTGGGTGAACCTGCAGCGCGGATTCAGGAAGATTTTTTGCGGATTCTGCGGTTCTTCCGCTTCTTTGCGCAGTATGGCGAAGGCGCGCCGGACGAAGCCGGACTGGCCGCCTGCAAGCAGCACCGTGCGGGCCTCAAGCAGCTGTCGCGCGAGCGGGTCGGGCAGGAGATGGGCAAGCTGCTGATGGCGCGGCGGGCCAGTGACGGCATTGACTTCATGAACGAGGCAGGCGTCAGCGAGGCGCTGTTCGGCGAGCGGCTTGACGCAGCGATGGTGGCACGGGTCGCGGCCATTGATGAAGCAAACGATCTGGTGCCGGACCTGCCGATGAGACTTGCAGCGGCGTTTGCCATGCCGCCGGCCGCACTGGCCGATGCCTTGCGGCTGTCCAATGCCACCGTGCGCGAGATGGGCCGCTTGCGCGAGGCGATACCGCCTTCGCCGGCTCTTCGGGACAACGAGCGCAAGGTGGTTCTGTACCAGACGGGGCCTGATACATTTACCCGTGCTGTGCGGCTGGCCTGGGCTGAGGGCGATGCCAGACCTGATGATCAGGATTGGCGCGGCCTGCTTGAGCTGGCAACCACTTGGGCCATTCCCGAGTTGCCTGTGGGCGGTGCAGACCTGATTGCGGCCGGCATGCAGCCGGGGCCGGCACTGGGCGCCGAGCTTGCCCGGCTGGAGGACTGGTGGGTAGCCGGCGGCTTCACGGCCACGAAGGAAGAGCTGCTGGCCAGGGTTTCCGCATAACGGCGAGGTGCATCCTTGCGCCTGTTGTCCGGCTCATGCACTAATTCGGGCATCCACCTTACAACCAGCAAAATCAGCGGGCAGCAATGAGCATTCAGAAGTTTGCAGTCGGGCAGGCAGTGCGCCGTGTCGAGGATGAGCGTTTCATGACGGGCGCAGGTGCCTATGTCGATGATCTGAAGCTCGACAATACGGCGCATTCGGCGTTCGTGCGTTCGCCCTACGCCCATGCAAAGATCGGCAAGATCAACACCAAGGCAGCCGAGGCCGCACCTGGCGTGTTGAAGGTGCTGACCTTCAAGGACGTGAAGAAGGCAGGGCTCGGTCCGTTCCCGACCGTCACGGCGATTGACGGTGTGGACGACAATGGCGTGGCCGTGCCGGACCGGTTTGCGCTGACTGGAGACGTTGCGCGGTTCGTGGGCGACCCGGTGGCGATGGTGATTGCAGAAACCGCCGATCAGGCCCAGGCAGCGGCTGAACTGGTCGAGGTGGAGTACAAGGACTTGCCGGTGGTCGTCGATCTGGCGACTGTGCTCGACAAGAAGACCAAGGTCATTCACCCGAAGATCAAGTCGAACCGGGCCTATCATTTCCACAAGGGTGACAAGGCAGCGACCGACAAGGCGATTGCGGATGCGGCCCACGTGACCACGCTGACCTTCGTGAACAACCGGGTTGCGCCATCGGCCATTGAGCCGCGCGGGTGCCTTGGCGACTATGACGCGGGCAAGGACCAGCTGGTGCTGTACGTGTCGGGGCAGGCCGTGCACGCGCAGAAGGGCCAGATGGCAGCTGCCATCTTCAAGTGTGAGCCTGAGAAGATCCGGGTCGTCATGCCAGACGTCGGCGGCGGTTTCGGGGCGAAGAACTTCGTCTATCCGGAAAACGTGATGGTGATGCTTGCCGCCAAGCTGCTGGGGCGTCCGGTCAAGTGGATCGCCTCGCGATCGGAAAACTTTCTTGCTGAAATTCATGGCCGCGACCACCTCACCACGGCAAGTCTGGCGCTGGATGCGGACGGCAAGTTTGTGGCGCTGAAGGTGGAAACCAAGGCCAACATGGGAGCCTACCTGTCGTCATTCGGGACGATCATTCCCAGCTCGGCAAGCTGGGTGTCGATGGGGGGCAACTACACCATTCCGGCGATCTCGATGGCGGTGGACGCGGTGTTCACCAACACCGTTCCGGTGGATGCCTATCGCGGCGCAGGGCGTCCGGAGTCGGCCTATGTGATCGAACGTCTGGTAGACCTGGCTGCACACGAGACAGGACGCGATCCGATCGGGCTTCGCCGCAAGAACTTCATCAGCCAGTATCCGCACAAGATGGCGCTCGGCATGGTGATCGACTGTGGTGACTTTGAAGGCACGCTGGACAAGGCGCTGAAAGCGCATGATGCGGACGGCTTCGAAAAACGGCGCAAGGCATCGGCGCGCAAGGGCAAACTTCGCGGGCTTGGCGTGTCAAGCTATCTCGAGGTTGTGCTGGGCATGCCGGCGGATTTTGCTGCCATCGAGTTTGACGAAGACGGCGGCGTGACGCTGAAGACCGGCGGCACGGCGACGGGCCAGGGCCACGAGACGACCTACAAGCAGATCATCGCCACCGAGCTTGGCATTGATCCGAAAAAGGTGCGTTACGTGACCGGTGACACGGACAAGATCGCGACCGGTGGCGGACATGGCGGGGCGCGATCACTGATGATTATTGGCTCGGCAGTTCTGAACACCAGCCATGAGGTTGTGGACAAGGGCAAGCAGGCAGCCGCCCATGTGCTGGAAGCGGCGGTACAGGACATCGAGTTCAAGGCCGGCAAGTTTGCCGTGGCCGGGACCGACAAGGCGATTGCACTGCTGGATCTGGAAAAGCAATTGAGGGCAATGGCCGGCTCGTTGCCGGATGACGTGCCGGATACGCTTTCGTCGTCACAGGTGTTTGAGCGCAAGTCGTTCAGCTATCCCAATGGCGCACATGTGTGTGAGGTCGAAGTCGACCCGGACACCGGCGATATCGAGATTTTGGGCTACACGGTGATTGACGACTTTGGCCGCATCATCAACCCGCTGATTGCAGGTGGACAGGTGATGGGCGGCGCGGTGCAGGGCATTGGTCAGGCCATGCTGGAAGGTGTGACCTATGACGAGACCGGCCAGCTGCTGACAGGTTCGTTCATGGACTACTGCATGCCGCGGGCAAGCGACATTCCGCATCTGGAGCTGCAGTTCAACCAGGATGCGCCAACCGCCTCCAACCCGCTTGGCGTGAAAGGGGCAGGCGAGGCCGGTGCAACCGGCGCGCCGCCAGCCGTGGTGAATGCGGTTATCGATGCGCTCAAGCCTTACGGCATTGCCCACCTCGACATGCCGCTGACGCCGATCAAGGTATGGAGCGCCATTCGCGAGGCGCAGGCAAAGGTGGCTGCAGAATGACGGGTATCATTGTGATGAAAACATCAGGCGCCGGCATGCCGGAGCCTGAGCATGAGGTGGTCGACCCGGCGAAGACGCTTTCTGCCGGTCCTGTGAACACGACCACGTGGAACCACTGGACGGGCGAAGACGAGCGGCTCTACTGCGGTATCTGGGAGTGTGAGCCGGGCAAGATGGCGATGGAATACGAGGAGTGGGAGTTCTGCCACTTCATCGAGGGTGAAGCGGTGCTGACCAGTGAGCAGGGGGAAAGCTGGACGTTGAAGGCCGGCGACGGGTTCATCATTCCGGCCGGGTTCAAGGGCACCTGGGAGACTGTGAAGAAGGTCCGCAAGCACTATGTGATCCTGCTGCCGAAGGGCTAGGGTCCAGACCTCAAAACACTCTGCATCCGGACCAATTGTTAAGCATTGGTTAAAGTCGTGCTTCATGCCGGGACTCAGCCGGTCTAGGCTGGGTTCGATGGATGTGAAGCGAGGTGCGCGCGGCCTTCTGTCGTGCGTGCCCTAGGCGTGATGTGTGAGTGGGTTGGTGGTGAGATGAGCTTTCTTGAGCCGTCTACAGTGGTGCATCAGCACCATGCGAGTGTTGAGCGGTCCGCCGATCTCGGGTTCGAGGTGTCAGGCCGGATCATGCAGCAACTGGCGCTGCGGCTGGTGCCGCAGCAGAAGGTTGTTACCTGGGCATCTGCGATTATTGCGCATGACCACGCGATTGGACTTGGCGATGCGGGCCACCCGGATCTGGTGATGGCGGCCAACCAGGGCGATGCGCCGGCTCGGCTGGTGTTGTCGCCGGGCGGACCGGTGGGTGCGTTTGATCTGGGCAGGCTTGCGGGCCGGGTGTTGCTGCCGCAGGAAAACTTCCTCGCAGCCGGACCGGGCGTAAAGATGCGGCCCTATTCGCACGTCAGGGCCCTGGCGTCTGCAAGCCGGCCTGATGGCCTGATGCTGATGCTGGCCGAAGGTGATGGCTGGGTGTTCTCTGGCGGGCAGGGCGAGGTTTCCGAGGTTGTGCTGGGCGCCGGAGAAACGCTGACTGTGCGTGGTTCTGCCATCGCGGCGCTGTCGGCGACGCTCGTGGTAGACGGCGTGGTGGGCGCAGGCCAAGGCGCGCCTCAGGCTTGTGCCATGGCTGCCTTGCGCGGACCGGGCCGGGTCTGGTTGCAGTCGTGCGGCGAACAGGCAGATGCAAACGCGGTACAGGCAGCCTATATGAGGCTGAACCAGAACAGACCGGCCGGCCTCCCCGGGCGGTAGAGGCTGGCCGAAAGGCGTGAACATGATCCGGACCGCATTGATTACAGGCGCTGCGCGGCGCATCGGCAAGCGCATGGCAGTGGACCTGGCTGCACAGGGCTGGGCGGTCGCCATTCACTACAACTCTTCGCGCGACGAGGCGCAGGCGGTGGCCGACCAGATTGCAGCAGCTGGCGGGCGTGCTGCCATCGTGCAGGGTGATCTGTCATCTCCCGCGGCACCGCAGAAGATTATTGCAGCAGCAGTTGAAGAACTTGGTCCACTGACATGCCTGATCAACAATGCCTCGCGGTTCGAGCCTGACGAGGCCGACACCGTGACCGTTGATGACTGGGACAGCCATCTTGATACCAACCTGCGTGCTCCGGTGTTTCTGTCGCAGGCCTTTGCCGCCCAGCTGCCTGCTGGCGAACAGGGCAACATCATCAACATCATCGACCAGCGCGTGTGGAAGCTGAACCCGACGTTCTTCTCCTACACGGCGTCGAAGTCAGCCCTTTGGACGGTGACGCGAACGCTGGCGCAGTCGCTGGCGCCGCGTATCCGGGTAAACGCCATTGGCCCCGGCCCGGCGCTGCCGAACGTGCGCATGAACGCTGACGATTTTGCCAAGCAGGCGAGCCTGACGTTGCTGCAGCGCGGCACCTCGCCTGAGGAGATTTCTGCCACCTTGCTGTTCATTCTTTCCGCCCCCGCCTTGACGGGGCAGATGATCGTGCTTGATGGTGGGCAGCATCTGGTGTGGCAGACACCGGACGTAACTGACGTAAACGAATAGGTTTCCCGCGATGGACGTGACCCCCCGGCAGCTCCGCTCCGACTATGCCAATGCCGAGGCCGGCATCCGCCACATCTTCGTGCGCGACCTGGCGCTGATTGCGATGGTCGGCATTTACGAGCACGAAAAGAAGCATCCGCAGCGCATTCTGGTGAACATCGACTGTGCGGTGGAAGAGCTGGGCGGGCCGCTGGAAGACGACATCCGCAATGTCGTGAGCTACGAGAAGGTGGTCAAGAACGTGAAGTCCATCGTCCACGATGGGCACGTGAACCTGGTAGAGACGCTGGCGGAAAAGATTGCGGAGAAGGTGCTCCGGCACAAGGCGATCCGCCGGGTGAGGGTGCGGGTGGAGAAGCTCGACATCATTCCCGAAGCGTCCAGTGTCGGCATCGAGATCGAACGCGTAAAGCAGCGGAAGTAGGCCTCGCAACCGGCGGCTCCATTCGCTACATAAGGCGCATGAGTGAGCAGGCTTCAGACATCGAGCAGGTTGAGCCGGCGGCTGGTGCGCCTGAGCGCGGGCCGGAGGTGATCAAGCGGTTCGTCAAGACGCTGCCGGGCAAGCCGGGCGTGTACCGCATGTATGACGCCAAGGGCGATGTGCTCTATGTGGGCAAGGCGCGCAACCTGAAGAACCGGGTCAGCAATTACACACGGCTTGGCGGGCATACCAACCGCATTGCCGCGATGATTGCCAATACCGCCTCGATGGAGTTCGTGACCACGCGGACCGAGCCGGAGGCGTTGCTGCTGGAAGCCAACCTGATCAAGCGGCTGAAGCCCCGGTACAATGTGATCCTGCGCGACGACAAGTCGTTTCCCTATATCCTGATAGCCAGGGATCACGCGGTGGCGCAGATCACCAAGCATCGCGGTGCGCGCAATCGCAAGGGCAACTACTATGGCCCGTTCGCATCTGCCGGGTCGGTGAATGCCACCATCAACTCGCTACAGAAGGCGTTTTTGCTGCGCTCGTGCTCGGACAGCTATTACGAGAACCGCACGCGGCCGTGCCTGCTGTTCCAGATCAAGCGGTGTGCCGCACCGTGTACGGGCGAGATAGCGGACGCTGATTACAACGCGCTGGTACGGCAGGCAGAAGACTTTCTGTCGGGCAAGTCGGATGCGGTGAAGAAGGCACTGGCAGCCGAGATGGAGCGGGCGTCTGAAGAGCTCGACTTCGAGCGCGCCGCAATTTACCGCGACCGGATATCTGCGCTGAGCCATGTGACAGCGAGCCAGGGCATCAACCCCGCAGGCGTCGAGGAGGCCGATATCTTCGGCCTTGCCCAGCAGGGCGGGCAGACCTGCATCCAGGTGTTCTTCATCCGGGCAGGCCAGAACTGGGGTGCACGCGCCTACTTTCCGCGCGCCGACAAGTCGTTCGAGCCGGAAGACGTGCTGGCGGCGTTCATTGCGCAGTTTTATGACGACAAGCCGGTGCCGCGTCAGCTGCTGCTGTCAACCGGGGTGGCCGAGGAAGAATTGCTGGCGGATGCTTTGTCATCCAAGGCGGGGCGCAAGGTTGAGCTGACCGTGCCGCAGCGCGGTGAAAAGCGTGAGCTGGCGCAGCACGCCGAAACCAATGCACGCGAGGCGCTGGGGCGGCGGCTGGCCGATACCTCTTCGCAGCGCAAGCTGCTTGACGGGGTCAGAACGGTATTCGGACTGGAGCGCATGCCACGCAGGATCGAGGTTTACGACAACTCGCACATCCAGGGCAGCAATGCGGTAGGCGCGATGATCGTGGCGGGCCAGGAAGGTTTTGCCAAGGCGCACTACCGCAAGTTCAACATCAAGACCGAGCAGGACGGTGGCGGCGACGACTTCGGCATGATGCGCGAGGTGCTGACGCGCCGCTTTGCCCGGCTACTGAAAGAGCAGGGGCCGAAGCCGGATGAGGCAGGTGATGAAGCGGCGGCGGGTGAAGAGGACGACACGTCCATCGGCACCTGGCCGGACCTGCTGCTGATTGACGGCGGCAAGGGGCAACTGAGCGCCGTACTGGAGGTGCTGGACGAGCTGGGCGTCGAGGGCGTTGCCGTTGCGGGTATCTCCAAGGGGCCTGACCGGGATGCAGGCCGCGAGCAATTTCATGTAAAGGGTAAGGCGCCTTTCATGCTCGAACAGCGCGATCCTGTGCTTTATTATGTGCAGCGTCTGCGCGACGAAGCGCACCGGTTTGCCATTGGTTCGCACAGGGCGCGGCGGTCAAAGGCGATTGCTGCCAACCCGCTGGACGAGATCGATGGTATCGGGCCGGGGCGCAAGAAGGCACTGTTGCGGGCGTTCGGATCGGCGCGCGCGGTGAGCAAGGCGTCGGTGGCCGATCTGGAAGCGGTTGAGGGAATCAGCAGAAGTTTGGCAACGTCGATCTACGACCATTTTCACGAGGGCGGGTCTTGAGCGCTGAGGCGGAAAAAATGCGGCATCCGAACCGGCGCGGCAACGTGGCGATCTGGCTGCCCAACATCCTCACCTATCTGCGCATAGCCGCGGTTCCGTTGGTTGTGGGGCTGCTGATCTATGGCGGCGAGGTGAACCGCTGGATCGCGCTTGGCATCTTCATTGCGGCGGCCATCACCGACTTCTTCGATGGATATCTTGCGCGCATCTGGCAGCAGCAGTCATCGCTGGGCCGCATGCTGGACCCCATTGCCGACAAGCTGCTGATCGCCTCGGTCCTTCTGGCCGTCACCTATGCCGGCCAGATTGCGGGACTTCACATCTGGGCAGCGGTCATCATCCTGTGTCGCGAAATCCTCGTGTCGGGCTTGCGTGAATTCCTCGCCGAGCTTCGGGTGTCGGTGCCGGTCACGCAGCTTGCAAAATGGAAGACCACGATCCAGATGGTGGCTATCGCGTTTCTGATTGTTGGTCCGGCGGGTGACAAGATCATTCCCTTTACCTCGCTGGCCGGGCTGATCTTCTTGTGGATTGCTGCAGTTGCCACGCTCTACACCGGGCTGGACTATTTCCGGGTCGGGCTGAAGCATGTGATGGATGAAGACGAATGAAGGTTCTGTATTTTGCATGGGTGCGCCAGCGCACCGGCACGGGCGAAGAGACGGTGGACGTGCCTGACAACGTGTCCACGGTGGGAGAGCTTGCAGCACATCTGGCTACGCGCGACGAAGGTTATGCGGCGGCGTTCGAGAACATGGACGTGATCCGGGCTGCTGTTGACCAGGAGCATGTGGACCTCGATCATCCGCTTGCAGGCGCGCGCGAAGTTGCCTTCTTTCCACCGGTGACGGGTGGCTAGGATTACTTCCGGCCGCCTCGTCGAAGCGTCAGTGGTTGTCGGCCTCGGCGTACCTGCCGCCGGTCAGCAGTTGCTCGGCAAGTTCACCATCGCGGCCATAGACATCGCGGCGGAAGTGCACCGAGCCGTCCTTGTTTGCAAATGCCGTGATGTAGGTCACGTAGACCGGGATCTTCCGCTTCAGCTTGACGATGCGCCGCTTGCCGGACTGCACCTGTGCATCAATCCGGGAACGGCTCCAGCCTTCGTCCTTGAGGATGACTTCGGCGAGGTCGAACGGGTTCTGAACCCGCATGCAGCCATGTGAGAACACCCGCAGGTCCTTTGCAAAGAGTGACTTCGACGGGGTGTCGTGAATGTAGACGTTGTACTTGTTGGGGAACATGAACTTCACCCGTCCAAGCGCATTCTTGTCGCCGGTGTCCTGGCGAAGCCGGTAAGGCATGCGGCTCATGCCGCCCCAGTTGACGGAGAACGGGTTCACTTCCTTGCCTGAGCGGTCCAGCACGCGGATGCCCTGGCGTTGCAGGTAACCGGCATCCTTCTTGAGCTTGGGCAGGTATTCATTGTTGGCAATGGAAGACGGCACGTTCCAGTAAGGGTTGATGACCAGATAGGTCATCTCCTCGGTGAACACGGGCGTCTTGTGATAGGTCTTGCCAACAACAATGCGCGCGGTGTGAACGGTCTTGCCATCGCTGACCACTTTCAGTTCCTGGTCGGCCAGATTGGCGAACACGTAAAAGCCGCCCGGCTCTCGCGCCAGCCACCGGCGGCGTTCCAGGTTCACTTCAAGCTGGCGGATGCGATAGTCGACCGGATGGTTCATCTGCTCAAGCGTTGTCGGGCCGATGACGCCATCCTGGGTAAGGCCATGGCGGCGCTGGAAGTTCTTCACCGCTTCTACGGTTACATCATCATAGGTTTCGCCGACCGGCCGGGTTGCTGCATCAAGGTCGCCAACAGTCACCAGCAGCTCGCGCAGCAGCGGCAACCGCACATCCTTGTCGCCTGGTTTGAGGGCCTTGCCGGCCGGTATTTGCTTCCAGCCGCCGGCGGCGCGGATATCCCGGTATTTCTTAAGCGCAGCAACCAGCCGGTGGTAGCGCTTGTCCTGCGGCATCAGGCTTTCGAGATAGGGTTGCAGTTCGTCTGCCTTTTCAGCGCCGTCGAGCAGGTAGGCTGAGCCATATTCGTGGGGCAGCGGAATGTTGTTCTGCTTGCTGACGTCGCTCGGGTCCACCCGGCCACGTGTCAGGTCGCGGGCGAGATCGATAAAGGCGCTGGTCAGCAGCATCTCCATTTCCGCCAGTGCGCGGGGATGGTTGTCACCCTTGAGATCGCGGATCGCGTCGACGCGGTATTTGAACTCGCGCAGGCCATGGTTTTCGATGTTCTCGAGGAAGTCGAGCAACACCTTGCCCTTGCTCTTCGGGCCGTTGTCCCGGACCCAGATCGGCTTGAAGGAACGGTCGGCATAGTAGGTGAATACCTGTATCAGCCGTTCGTCATCATCGAGCGAGCCGATATTGCTCTCGCCGTTCATGATGATCTGCTCGATCTGCTTTCCAACGACCTCGTTGCCGGTTGCCAGCAATGTGGCAGGTGCGGACACGATCAGGCTGATCGTGAGAAAGAGGGCGGACAGGAAGTGGCGCATGCGCATGTCAGATTGCTCCAGCGTTCAGACCCCCCGGTCTTGAGCACCATGATAGCCAAGCGCGTTGTGATTTGGAACGGGCAACAAAAAAGCGCGAAGGAGATGATCCCTCGCGCCTGACTTGTTCCCGCCCGGTGCGGCCAGCCGCAAACTACTCGGCGGCTTCTGCCTTCGGCTGAACGGCATTCATGTAGTCGTTCATCAAGGTGGTGGTGATGTCGCCGACGGTGAAGTTGTACGGCCCGATTTCAGAGACCGGCGTGACTTCTGCGGCGGTGCCGACGATGAAGCATTCTTCGAAGGTCGCCATCTCCTCGGGCATGATGGCGCGTTCGTGGATCTTGATCTGGCGGTCACGGGCGAGGCCCATCACGGTCTGCCGGGTGATGCCGTTCAGGAAGCAGTCCGGCGTGGGCGTGTGCAGTTCGCCGTTCTTGACGAAGAACACATTGGCGCCGGTGGCTTCTGCCACCTGGCCGCGATAGTCGAGCATCAGGGCGTCGGCATAGCCTTTGCGCTCGGCTTCGTGCTTGGACATTGTGCAGATCATGTAAAGGCCGGCGGCCTTGGCTTCGCAAGGAGCGGTTGCCGGGTCGGGGCGGCGCCACTTGGCCATGTCGAGGCGGATGCCCTTGAGGCGCTGTTCAGCGTCGAAATAGCTGGGCCACTCCCAGATGGCGATGGCAACGTTGATCTTTGTGGACTGGGCCGAGACGCCCATCATTTCCGAGCCGCGCCACGCGACCGGGCGGACGTATGCGTCCTTGAGGCCCTGGCGCTGCAGCAGCTCGATGCAGGCATTGTCGATTTCCTCGACCGTGTAAGGGATCTTCATGTCGAGGATTTCGGCGGACTTGAACAGCCGTTCGGTGTGCTCGCGCAGCTTGAAGATCTTGCCGCCATAGGCGCGCTCGCCTTCAAACACCGACGAGGCATAGTGCAGGGCATGACTGAGTACGTGCAGCTGGGCGTCCGTCCAGGGAATGAACTCGCCGTTCATCCACATTTCGCCGGGACGATTGTCGAAGGGGGCTGCGGCTGCCATGGCTGGCTCCTGTGTGATGACCGGCGGGCATTTGCCTGTACTCGTCCGGCTGGATGATCTGAACAAACACAAAATGCGCAAAAAGCGGACATCCCCACTACCAATAGCCAAAAAATATGTCAATATAGCTGACATAAACTGTGATCATGACTGATGTTCGAAAATGAGGGTCCGCAATGGCAGGTGAAGCTGCGCAGAAGCCGTTGGCACCGTCGCATGAGCTTGACGACCGGCAGGTGGTGGAGCTGATCGAGCTGATGTACTTCGGTTACCGGGACTTTACCTCCGACCCGGATGCGCTGCTGGCCGAGTTCGGCTTTGGCCGGGCGCACCACCGGGTGCTGCACTTTGTGGGCCGCAACCCCGGCATATCGGTGGCTGAACTGCTGGACGTATTGCGCATTACCAAGCAGTCGCTGGCGCGGGTGCTGCGAGAGCTGGTCGAGCGTGGCTTTGTGGAACAGCGCACCGGGGACGCGGACCGGCGCAAACGGTTGCTGTATCTCAGCGATGACGGGCGCGATCTGCATTACAAGCTGATGGCGCCACAGATGGCGCGTGTGCGCGAGGCCATTGCCCATGCCGGCGTGGACAGCGGGCCGGTGATGCAGCAGCTTCTGTACGGGCTGATAAACGCGGAGGGCCGTGACGAGGTTGAGCGGCTGGTGACGCGGTGACGGCGCACCCTGACAGTTATCCGCATGTGTTGATCGTCGATGACGACAAGCGGCTGCGCGAGTTGCTCAGCTCGTTTTTGTCAACGCATGAGTGCCGGGTGTCTGCGGTGGACGGTGCCCGCCAGGCACGCCTGAAGATGCAGGGCATGGCGTTCGACCTGATCGTTCTCGACGTGATGATGCCGGAGGAAAGCGGTGTCGAGTTTGCCCGCTCGCTGCGAGAGGCGGGCAACAATGTGCCGATCCTGATGCTGTCTGCCCTGTCAGACACCGAAGACCGCATTGCCGGGCTGACCGCGGGTGTTGATGATTACCTGCCCAAACCGTTTGAGCCGCGCGAGCTTCTGTTGCGGGTGC
Source organism: Anderseniella sp. (assembly GCA_033722845.1). Classification (GTDB taxonomy): domain Bacteria; phylum Pseudomonadota; class Alphaproteobacteria; order Rhizobiales; family Aestuariivirgaceae; genus Anderseniella. The sequence goes on from JAWVYF010000010.1 coordinate 19,020, forward strand.
AGGCCATTCTCAAGCGGCACCTGTCGGCAACGCCGGTGCGCGAAGAGGTGAGCGAGGTCAGCTTCGGGCCGTTCACTTTCAACCTGGTGCGGGGAGAGTTGCGCAAGCAGGGTGAACTGGTGCACCTGACAACGCGGGAACGCGATATCCTCAGAGTGCTTGCTGCGCGCGCCGGAGAACCGGTTGAGCGGGCAGACATCATAGAACCGTCACAGGAAGAGTCCAACAGGGCGGTCGACGTTCAGATCAACCGTCTGCGGCGCAAGATCGAAGAGCAGCCGGCCATGCCGGTTTATCTGCAAACCGTGCGCGGACATGGTTATACTCTGTTTGTCGATTGAACGAGTGCAAGCACGCCTGAGAGGCTCTGACGGGCAGATATGTCTGCGATTTCAAACCGGGAAGACACGCCGAAGGAACAACGCACGCTGTACTGGCATCTGAACCGCTTTCTGGAGCGGCACTTGCCGGAGCGGCTGTATGCGCGTTCGCTGATCATCGTGATTGCGCCGATGGTGCTGTTGCAGGGGCTGATGGCGTGGGTGTTCCTCGACCGGCACTACGAGACAGTCACGCGGTCGCTGTCGCAGTCGTTTGCGCGTGATGTGGCGCTGGTGGTGAAGACCTGGCAACAGAGCCCGCGCACCGAAGACGACCTGGAGAAGGTTCTCCACATGGCCAACAATGACCTGTCACTGGGTTTGTCGATTGAACGCGAGGCCGAGCTTCCGCCGCCCACCAGCCGGCCGCTTTTGTCGTCGGTTCATCCCAAGCTGGTGCGGTATGTCGGGCAGGCCGTCGACCTGCCGATCTGGGTCGATACGGTGGGGCAGACCGGCTACGTGGACGTGCGGGTGAAGACGGAAGGCAACTTCGTGTTCCGGTTCCTCACCAACATGGACCGGGCGCATGCGTCCACCACGCCGATCTTCATTGGCTGGATGATGGGCGGGTCGCTGTTCCTGCTGATCATCGCGGTGATCTTTCTGCGCAACCAGATCAAGCCCATCGTGCAACTGGCCGATGCGGCGCAGAGTTTCGGCATGGGACGTGACGTGCCCAACTTCCGGCCCGAGGGCGCGGCGGAAGTGCAGGCCGCCGCCAACGCCTTCCTGAAGATGAAGAGCCGCATCGAGCGCCATGTCGAGCAGCGCACGGCGATGCTGGCCGGTGTCAGCCACGACCTGCGCACCATCCTCACCCGGTTCAAGCTGGAACTGGCGCTGCTGGAGCAGAACGACACGGTCAAGGCGCTGTCCCAGGACGTAACGGAAATGCAGCGCATGCTGGAAGGCTACATGGCGTTTGTGAAGGGCGCTGAAAGTGAGCCGACCCAAGCCACGGATGTTGTCGGACTTCTTTCGGTGATTGCTGATGACATGAGCCGGTCGGGCCATCCGGTTGCGCTGAGTACCCCGCGCAAGCTGCTGGTGCCGTTGAAGCAGGACGCGTTCAAGCGGTGTGTCAGCAACCTGGCGCTCAATGCAGCGCGGTTTGCCGACCATGTCGAGATTACCGCGCTGCATGATGGCAACTATCTGCGCGTGGTGGTGGATGATGACGGGCCGGGTATTCCGCCGCAAAGCTATTCGGAAGTGTTCAAGCCGTTCGTGCGGCTGGATCATGCCCGCAACCAGGACTCCGGCGGCACTGGTCTGGGCATGGCGATTGCCCGCGACATTGCGCAAAGCCACGGCGGCGACATCACGCTGTCACCCTCGATGCTTGGCGGCTTGCGGGCAGAAATTCGCATTCCGACTTGATGGTTTTCCGTCCGCACGTCCGTGCGGCCGTCCGTTCACGGGCTGGCGAATTTGCTCTTTGTGGCTCCCGGTCGGAGCTTGCGCTCCTCCACGCCTCTTCTCGCAAATTCTTGCCCTGCCACGGAGGGGACTCCTCCTCGCCTCTTGTAGGTCACGACATCCGTGAGCCGTTGGGGCAGGGGGTGTCTATGCCGATGAGCACGATGTCGCCATTGGCATCTGCAAAGCCGAGCGTGAGGACTTCCGACATGAACGGACCGATCTGGCGCGGCGGAAAATTGACCACGGCAGCAACCTGCCGGTTCATGAGCGTTTCCGGCGTGTAGTGCACGGTGATCTGGGCGGACGATTTCTTCACGCCGATTTCCGGGCCAAAGTCAATTTTCAGCTTGTAGGCAGGTTTGCGGGCTTCGGGAAATTCCTCCACCTCGACAATGGTGCCAATGCGGATGTCGACTTTCATGAAGTCGTCGAAACTGATTGTGCTCATGTTGCGTCCGGATTGGATGTTGGTGAGTTTGGATCAGCCTGCGGTGGCGATGGTGGCGTAGACCCTGAGGCCGCGCCCGGCGCTGGCCCCTTGCGCGCCTTCATGAAGCCGCGCGCCAGACTGGCCAGCGCGGTAGCAAGCGTCGCTGGTGTTTCAAGCCGGTTTATCCAGTCCGCACCGTCGCGCAACGATCGGTCAAGCTGGGCCATGGTGCGCGACAGGCCGGGGTCGTCATCTTCGGCCCAGGTGCGCAGCGTCTTGACGTAAACCCATGCCAGGCCGGAGGTCTTGAGCGCGCCGCGCATGCCGTTGTCCTCGATGCCGGCGGCAGACAGGATCCAGTCTTGTGACTGGAGCAGCGATCCGGCCAGTGTCATGAACCCGGCTGCCGATGAAACGGGTGTCTTGGCGATGGAGCGCACAGCTGCCTTGTCGCCATCCATCAGCTCGAGCCGGCGCATGATGATGTCGAACACCCGGTCGTGGGGTGTGCCTGTAACCGGTTCGTCATCCAGCGAGCGCAGCATCTTTGCGTCAAGCTGGCGGCCGTAGAGGCGCAGGATGTCTGCCTTGCCGCCTATAATGCCGGCCACGTCGGCAAGACTCATGTTTGCCTCGGCGGCGATGTCGGTCATGCGAATGTCAGCCCAGGGCCGCGTTGCAGCCAACCGGAGGCCAGCATCGACAAGTGCCGTTTCAGCCTGGTGGGCGTCTGCCATCAGTGTTCTCCTCGCGGGAAAGGTAATGGTTTATCTGCCCAAGACTGCACGGGCGGGATGGCAAACTCAAGCCGGGTGCGGCGATCAGCCTGCCAGTTCGCGCGAGCGGGCCTCGGCGGCCTTCGTTGCCTCGCGCATCAAGGCTTCAAGGCCACCTTCAGCCATCAGCACCTGCAGGGCGGCGTAGGTGGTGCCCTTGGGCGAGGTGACGTTCTCGCGCAGGGTGCCCGCTGGCGTGCCGGTTGCGCGCATCAGCTCGCCGGCACCTGCAACCGTGGCCCGGGCAAGCTGCTCGGCAACGTCTGCCGGCAGACCAAGCGCCTTGCCGGCTTCGGTCAGGCATTCGGCCATGTAGAACACATAGGCCGGGCCTGAACCGGAGATGGCGGTGGCCGCATCGATCAGGGCCTCGTTGTCTACGGTGACAACTTCGCCGATGGCGCTGAGCAGGGCACCTGCCAGTTCGGTCTGGGCGGCGGACACGTCATTGCCCGGTGCCATGGCGGTGATGCCGCGGCCCACGGCAGACGGCGTGTTGGGGATGGTGCGGATGACCGGTACGTCTTGGCCCAGGTGGCCTTTCAGCGAGGCGATTGTCTTGCCCGCGACGACGGACACGACCAGAGGCTTTTCATTGGCCAGTGGCTTCAGGGTGGGCAGCACCTCATCGACCATTTGCGGCTTGATGGCCACGAGAATGACCTCGACACCTGAAACCGAAGCCGGGTCCGGGTTGTGTGCGATGCCGTGATCGGCCACGAGGGCCAGCGTTTCCGGTGGCGGGGCGGGGTCGAAGATCACGACCTGATCGCCGCTCACGCCGGCCTTGAGCCAGCCTTCCAGCATGGCAGAACCCATCTTTCCGGCACCAATCAGAACCAGCTTGCCGCTCAGCTTGACCCGGTCAGCCATGGCGTTACGCCTCGCCAACGGTGTCCAGAAGGCTGGACTGGATGGCTTGCTCAGCCGTCTTGCCGGCCCAGATGAC